>NZ_JAOQJU010000007.1:0-76558 GCF_025567385.1 Dorea acetigenes | reverse complement strand
CGTGTAAGCACGACGAATCCATATTGGATTTCAAATCGGCTGTGAATGGTAACAGCGGTACAAAAATAGCACCGAGAGAAATCGGAAAAATATTGACAAAATTCTTATTTTCACATAGTATATATTCTATAGCGACAAAAACATAGAACGGAAGAGTAGCAGGAAGAAGAACTGACAGAGAGAGATTGTCATCGGCTGGAAGCGATCTTGAGGGAGATTTCTGTGAAGTGCATCCGGGAGTTGACCTGGCGAAAGATACTACGTAGCCAGGTACGTTAGGCACACGTTACGTGCATACGAGCGGAGATTTTCATAACAAATCTTCAAAAGAGTGGAACCGCGGACACATTCGCCTCTTACATTACGTAAGAGGCATTTTTTTCGCAATGGTAGAGATTGCGGTCACGCGTTAAAAAGGCGGACTTGTCCGCTTTGTTTCGTGCGTAGTCGCAGGGCACCTGCGACTGAGTGAGCGAAGCTCACGAAGTGACCGTAAGAAGGCGTGAAGCAGCCGCACATCGGCGTGAAGTGGGCGGCGAAGCCACAAACCGCAAAGAATGGAGGATATTCATGGGAATATTGAAATATGTAAAGGAGGAGCTTCAGGTAATTAAGGAGCGAGATCCTGCAATTAAATCCAATATGGAAGTTTTTTTGTACCCAAGTTTTAAGGTGATTATGAGTTACCGGGTTGCGCACAAGCTGTATCTGAAGAAACACTATTTTCTTGCCAGATGGATTTCACAGCGTGCCGCCAGGAAGACGGGTATTGAGATTCATCCGGGGGCGAAGATCGGCAAGGGATTATTTATCGATCACGGAACGGGCGTAATCATTGGGGAAACTACAGAAATTGGCAATAATGTAACGCTGTACCAGGGTGTCACCCTGGGAGGAACCGGCAAGGAGAAGGGGAAACGCCACCCAACACTCAAAGATAATGTGATGGTGAGTGCGGGAGCCAAGATTTTGGGTTCCTTTACGATTGGGGAAAATTCCAAAATCGGTGCAGGAAGTGTTGTATTGAAGGAAGTTCCGCCCAACTGTACTGTGGTAGGCGTACCGGGAAGGATTGTAAAGATGGGCGATCAGAAGATACCACGTTCGGATATGGATCAGGTACACCTGCCGGATCCTATCAGCAATGATATTAGAGAGCTGCAGAATGATAATATCCGTCTGCAGAAACAGATAAAGCAGTTAGAACGGCATATGAGATGTATGCAGGAAGAAGAGATTATCTTGAAGGAGGAAGAAGATGAAACTGTATAATACCATGTCAAAGAGGAAAGAGGAATTTGTCCCGGTGGAGGAAGGGAAAGTCAGGATGTATGTCTGCGGTCCTACCGTGTATAATTTTATCCACATTGGGAATGCAAGACCGATGATTGTGTTCGATACGGTTCGTAGATATTTTGAGTATAAGGGCTATGATGTGAATTATGTATCGAATTTCACGGATGTAGACGATAAGATTATTAATAAGGCGATTGAAGAGGGCGTATCTGCGGATGAGATTTCCAAGAGATATATTGCAGAATGCCTGAAAGATATGGAAGGCATGAATATTAAGCCTGCCACAAAGCATCCGCTTGCTACGGAGGAAATCTGCGGCATGGTAGAGATGATTGGCATTCTGATTGAAAAAGGCTATGCCTATGAGAAGAACGGGACTGTGTATTTCCGTACCAGGCAGTTTAAGGATTATGGAAAATTGTCTCACAAGAATTTGGATGATCTGCGTTCCGGTAACCGTTCTCTTCTGGTGACGGGAGAGGATGAGAAGGAAGATCCTTTGGATTTTGTGCTTTGGAAGCCAAAGAAGGAAGGAGAGCCTGCGTGGGAGTCGCCGTGGAGCGAAGGCCGCCCGGGATGGCATATTGAGTGTTCTGTGATGTCTAAGAAATATCTGGGCGAGCAGATTGATATCCATGCCGGAGGAGAGGATTTGGTGTTCCCTCATCATGAAAATGAAATTGCTCAGAGTGAAGCTGCCAATGGAAAGGAATTTGCAAAATACTGGATGCATAATGCTTTTTTGAATATCGACAACCATAAGATGAGCAAGTCTCTCGGCAATTTCCGGACTGTGCGTGAAATCAGTGAACAGTACGATCTTCAGGTGCTTCGGTTCTTTATGCTGAGTGCCCACTACAGAAGTCCGCTGAATTTCAGTGCGGATCTGATGGAGGCATCGAAGAACGGTCTGGAGCGTATTATCAATGCGGTGGATAATTTGAAATACCGCATGGAAAATGCGAAGACAGAGGAAATGACAGATGCAGAGAAGGAAACATTTGCAAAGACGGCAGAGTTTGTAGAGAAATATGAAGCGGCGATGGATGATGATTTCAACACTGCTGACGCCATTGCAGCCGTATTTGATTTGGTGAAATTCTGCAACACAACGGCGGTAGAGGAAAGCTCCAGGGAATACGCACGGAAATTGTTTGACTTGATTGTGAAGCTGACAGACGTCCTTGGCTTGATTGTAGATAAGAAAGAGGAAATGCTGGCGGAAGACATTGAAGCGCTGATTGCAGAGCGCCAGGAAGCAAGGAAAGCGAAGAATTTCGCAAGAGCTGATGAAATCCGCGATGAATTATTAGCAAAGGGGATTGTCCTTTTGGATACCCGTGAAGGAGTAAAATGGAAAAAAGCATAGAATGGCAGTTTGATTCTTATATGCAGGAAATATTCCAGATGCAGGAGGTGGATATAAAAACATATTCACCTCTTGCTTTGGCATATATCGGAGACTGCATTTTTGATTTGATTATTAAGAGTCTTGTGTTGAACCAGGGTAATAAACAGGTTCAGAAAATGCATAAGGAGACCAGCCGGATTGTTCAGGCGTCTGCGCAGTCTTTGATGATGCGTGAGATTCAGAAACATCTGACAGAAGAAGAGCATTTGGTATATAAAAGGGGAAGGAATACGAAGACGGTATCGCCTGCCAGAAACCAGTCGCTGACAGATTATAGAAGGGCTACGGGATTTGAGTCTCTGCTGGGGTATCTGTATTTGAAAAAAGAGTGGAAAAGAATGCTTGATTTGGTTAAAATAGGGTTAGACAGTCTGGAAACAGAGTGGGAGAAAGAATAAAGTGCCGTCATTGGGCAGAATGGAGTTGGACATGGAAGAGAAGCTTACAGAAGGAAAAAGTCTGGTGATAGAAGGACGTAATGCGGTTTTGGAGGCATTTCGCTCGGGGAAACCGGTTGACAAGCTGTTCGTGCTTGATGGATGCCAGGACGGACCGGTGCGTACCATTGTCAGAGAGGCAAAAAAACACGATACCATCATTCAGTTTGTAGAAAAAGAACGTCTTTCTCAGCTTTCTGAGACGGGGAAGCATCAGGGAGTGGTTGCTTTTGCGGCGGCTTATGAATATGCAGAGGTAGAAGATATGTTGGAGCTTGCGAGACAGAAAGGGGAAGATCCTTTTCTGATTTTGCTGGATAATATCGAAGATCCCCATAATCTGGGAGCTATTATCCGTACAGCTAATCTTGCCGGAGCGCATGGCGTGATTATTCCGAAACGCCGGGCAGTGGGACTTACGGCTACTGTGGCGAAGACGTCTGCGGGAGCACTGAATTATACACCGGTTGCCAAGGTAACGAACCTTGTGAAAACTATGGAGGAACTGAAGGAAAGGGGACTTTGGTTTGTCTGTGCAGATATGGGCGGAGAGTCTATGTACAGGTTGAATCTGAAAGGACCGATAGGACTTGTGATCGGCAGTGAGGGAGAAGGAGTAGGACGTCTTGTGAAGGAAACCTGCGATTTTGTGGCGGGGATACCCATGCGGGGAGATATTGATTCCCTGAATGCATCTGTTGCTGCCGGAGTACTGGCATATGAGATTGTGAGGCAGAGACTGGAGGGATAATGAAGAAGAAAGTGTCAGAGTATGAGACGATGACGGATGAACAATTAATCCGCCGTCTGCAGAACGGCGAAAAAGAGATTATGGATTACATTATGGATAAATATAAAAATCTTGTACGCAAAGAGGCAAAGGCGATGTATCTTCTGGGTGGCGAGAATGATGATTTGATTCAGGAGGGGATGATCGGGCTTTTTAAGGCGGTGCAGGACTATGATGTGAATCAGAAGGTGTCCTTTTACAGCTTTGCCAGACTTTGTATTACCCGGCAGATGTACAGTGCGGTGACGGCTTCTAAGAGACAGAAGCATATTCCGCTTAATTCATACGTGTCGCTATATGAGAAGACAGAAGACGGCGGGGATGCCAGGGTATTGGATACAATTGAAGCGGGAGTTGAGAGTAATCCCGAGTTCGTGCTGTTGGGCAAGGAGTCGGCGGAATGCCTGGAAAATGAACTGGAAGAACAACTTAGCAATCTGGAGCAGAGGGTTCTTTACCTGCATCTGATGGGAACAGATTATAAAACCATTGCCAGGCTTTTGGATAAGAGCCCGAAAACGGTAGATAATGCGCTGCAGCGGATTAAGGCGAAGGCCGAAAAAATTATTGGACAGGACGACGCCAGGCATTAAGAATAAAAGAAAAATCCTGTGGAAGAACAGTGTTTTAAAAACTGAATCCACAGGATTATCCTTTTTAAGCTGCCTAGCGGAATCGAACCGCCGACCTCCGCCTTACCAAGGCGACGCTCTACCGACTGAGCCAAGGCAGCATGCATAAATCATATGCAACGTGATTAATATACAATAAAAAGGGGTAGTTTGTCAATGGGATTTTGAAAATAATTCTGTTGTCGAATTTTTAGAAGTATGATAAGATTAGAAAATGATTAGAGAATGGTTTCAGGAGGATACTATGGGAGAGGAAGTTATTTCTAAAAATTTTATTGAACAAGAAATAGATAAAGATCTGGCAGAGGGGGTCTATGATACGGTATGTACCAGATTCCCGCCGGAACCCAACGGCTATCTGCATATCGGACATGCAAAGTCTATACTTTTAAATTCAGGACTTGCGGAGAAATACAATGGGACTTTTCATCTGCGGTTCGATGATACGAATCCGATGAAAGAGGATATGGAATTTGTAGAGTCGATTAAGAAGGACGTAGAATGGCTGGGGGCAGATTTTAAAGAGCATCTGTATTTTGCATCTGATTATTTTGATGTGATGTATGAATGTGCTGTTAAGTTGATTAAGAAAGGCAAGGCATATGTGTGTGATTTAAGTCCGGAACAGATCCGGGAATATAGAGGCACACTGAAGGAGCCGGGAAAGGACAGTCCTTACCGTGATCGTTCTGTCGAGGAGAATCTCCGCCTTTTTGAAGAGATGAAAGCGGGGAAATACCAGGATGGAGAGAAGGTGCTCCGCGCAAAGATTGATATGGCGTCGCCGAATATTAATATGCGTGATCCGATTATTTACCGTGTGGCTCATATGAGTCATCACAATACGGGAGATAAGTGGTGTATTTATCCGATGTATGATTTTGCTCATCCGATAGAAGACGCAGTGGAAAAGATTACTCACTCTATCTGTACACTGGAATTCGAGGATCACCGTCCGTTGTATGACTGGGTGGTTCGGGAATGTGAATTTGATCCGGCACCGAGACAGATTGAATTTGCGAAGATGTACCTGACCAATGTGGTAACCGGGAAGCGTTACATTAAGAAATTAGTACAGGAAGGAATTGTAGATGGATGGGACGACCCCAGGCTGGTATCTATTGCGGCGCTTAGAAGAAGAGGGTTTACGCCGGAATCTATCCGGATGTTTGTGGAACTCTGCGGAGTCTCTAAAGCACAGGGGTCTGTTGATTATGCCATGCTTGAATATTGTATCAGAGAAGATTTGAAGATGAAGCGGCCGAGGATGATGGCTGTCTTAGACCCGATCAAACTGGTGATTGATAATTATCCGGAGGGTGAAGTGGAATATCTGGATGTAGATAATAATCTGGAAAATGAAGCTCTTGGCAAGAGAAAGGTTCCGTTCTGCAGAGAGCTTTATATTGAGCGGGACGATTTTATGATTGATCCGCCGAAAAAATATTTCCGTCTGTTCCCGGGAAATGAGGTCCGCCTGATGCATGCATATTTTGTGAAATGTGTAAGTTACGAGACGGATGCGGATGGCAAGGTCACGGTTGTACACTGTACCTATGATCCGGAGACGAAGTGCGGAACAGGTTTTACCGGGCGTAAAGTAAAAGGAACCATTCATTGGGTACCGGCTCCGTTTGCGAAGACGGTAGAGGTTCGTCTGTATGAGAACCTGATTGATGAAGAAAAGGGTGTATATAATGAGGATGGTTCTATGAACCTGAATCCAAATTCGTTGGAAGTACGTAAGAACTGTGTTGTAGAGCCAAGCTTTGATGGCGCCGGGGCATATGATAGTTTTCAGTTTGTCCGGAATGGTTATTTCTGTATTGATGCGAAGGATTCCAGACCGGAAGCTTTGGTATTTAACAGGATTGTGTCTTTAAAGAGTTCTTTTAAACTTCCGAAGTAGTGATATGAATGAATTAACAATCAATCTGAAATCAGGCGGAAAAGCTCCGCTGTACGAACAGATTTATCTTTATATTAAGAAGGATATACAGAATGGGAAGATTCCCTATGGAGAGAAGCTGCCGTCTACCAGAGCGCTGTCAAAGCATCTGGAGGTAAGCAGGAGTACGGTGGAGCTTGCCTATGAGCAGCTTCTGTCGGAGGGATATATTGAAGCGAAGCCGTACAAAGGCTTTTTTGTGGCGCAGATAGAAGGAATGTACCGCCTGGAGAGGGTAGGAGTTTCAGAGAAGCAGGAAGAGAAGCTGCCGGACAGAAAATATTGCTATGATTTTACGCCTAATGGGGTGGATTTGAAAAGTTTCCCTTATAATATATGGAGAAAATTATCAAGAGATATTTTGGTGGATGATAAGACGGAGCTTTTCCGAACCGGCAATCCACAGGGGGAGGAAGGTTTCCGGGAAGCGATTTGTGACTATCTGTATCAGGCGAGAGGGGTTACCTGTGCGCCCGGGCAGATTATCGTGGGTGCCGGAAGCGATTATTTATTAATGCTTCTGTGTACGATTCTCGGAAGAACCCATGTGATAGCAGTGGAGAATCCTACTTATAAGCAGGCGTATCGTCTGTTCATAAGCCAGTCATTCCCGGTAATTCCCATTAATATGGATCGCTCGGGGATGAAAGTGGAGCAGTTAAAAAGGACGCAGGCCGATGTGGCATATGTGACTCCTTCGCATCAGTATCCTACGGGAATCATCATGCCGGTGAAGCGGAGGATGGAGCTTCTGAGATGGGCGAATGAGGCAGAAGGACGTTATATCATTGAAGATGATTATGACAGTGAATTTCGTTATAAAGGGAAGCCGATTCCGGCGCTGCAGGGATATGATACAGGGCAGAAGGTGGTGTATCTGGGGACCTTTTCCAAATCCATAGCTCCGGCGATCCGCTTGAGCTATATGGTGCTTCCCCTTCCTCTTCTGGATATCTATGAAAAGAAATGCAGATTTCTGAATTCTACGGTATCTAAGGTAGATCAATTGATTGTCCAGCATTTTATCAGAGACGGCTATTATGAGAGGCATCTGAATAAGACCAGGGCTTTGTATAAAAGCCGGCATGATACGCTGATTAATGGACTTAAGCCATTGGCAGGCTGTTGCAGGATTTCGGGAGAACATGCGGGCGTGCATCTGCTGCTAACTTTTGAAAATGGCATGCGGGAGCAGGAATTGATTGCAACAGCGAAAAAAAATGGTATTAAAGTGTATGGACTGTCGGATTACATTGTGGGAAAACAGGAAGAAGCAGATGCGACTGTTTTGCTTGGATATGCGAATCTTTCAGAAGAAAAGATAAAAGAAGCATGTGAGATATTATGTGAAATTTGGAAAAAATAAAGAAGCTGTTCAGACTCTTTATGAGAAGGCAGCTTCTTTATCTCTGTCGGTTATTCGGATTCTACATCTTTGAGGATGTCCTTAAAAGCGTCGGATATATCTTCGGCCGTATCTTTTGCGGCGTCAGACACATCCCCGGCAATATCTTTGGCAGCGTCAACGGTATCCTCAGCAATGTCTTTGGCAGCGTCGGCTGCATCTTCGGCAATATCTTTGGCGGCATCTTTTAAGGTGTCCGCCGTGTCACTGGTTTTGGAAACCGTATTTAAAGGTACATATTCTCTGTCTGTGACAGGTTTTAAATCGTTGTCCAGATCAAAATCCTCATCCTCTATTTCGTCCTCAAAATCATCCTCTGCGGGGAGGCCGGATTTTTTCAGATAATAAGCCAGACCTGCGGCAGCGCCGCCAATAGCGGCCAGACTTAATAAGCGTTTACTCCATTTTGACATATGAAAACTCCTTTCTTTCAGCTTGGCGTCCCTGGCTGTGTTGCCTTCTTTGCACCAATATTATAATATATTGTAATACTTTTTAACAAAAAAATAAAGGAAAATGAAAAAAAATTATGATACACTATAGTAACATTGTATTATATTTAAGAGAGAAATCTTCTGAAGGAGGAAGAATATGGTTGTGAATGGGCCGGAAAAAGCAAAAAAGGGAATATCAAGAATCATATTCAGCCGGACGGGACTGTTTATTTTGCTGATATTGCTTCAGGTAGCTACTGCGATTGTAACTACGAAGATTCTGCAGGAATATACCGTATATATCCATGGGATGCTGACAGTATTGGGCGTTTTGGTTTTGATATACATTATTAATTCAGAGGGAAACCCGGCATTTAAGATGACCTGGATGCTGTGTATTATGGCATTTCCGGTGGTAGGGACGATTTTTTATATTTATGTAAAGATGCAGGTGGGAACCAGATGGATGGGAGAACGGCTGGCGGATCTGCGGCTGGAGACGGAGAAATATATGGTGCAGGATATGGAAGTCGTGAAGGATATGAAGGCAAGTAAGTCTGCCAATGCGAATCTTGCCTATTATCTTTCTAACCTGCTGGGGTTCCCGGTCTACCGCAACACAGAAGTAACATATTTCCCATTGGGTGAGGATAAATTTGAAGCATTGATTCCTGAACTTGAGAAGGCTGAGAAGTTTATCTTTATGGAATATTTTATTGTGGAAAAGGGGTATATGTGGAAGAAGATTCTGGATGTATTGGCAGAGAAGGCGGCCCTGGGAGTAGAGGTGCGTTTTATGTATGATGGCATGTGCTCCATCTCCATGCTTCCCTATGATTATCCGGAACAGCTGCAGAAATATGGAATTAAGTGTAAGATGGTCAGCCCGGTACGTCCATTCCTGTCAACGGTGCAGAATAACCGGGATCACAGGAAAATCTGTGTCATAGACGGAAAGGTGGGAATTACCGGCGGAGTGAATATCGGAGACGAATATATTAACCGTAAGGAGCGGTTCGGCCACTGGAAGGATACGGCGGTTATGCTGAAAGGTGATGCGGTTCAGAGCCTGACTATGATATTCCTGCAGATGTGGAACGTGACCGAGAAGCGGCCGGAAGGGTACAGTAAGTATATTACATACAGGCAGCCCGGAGTCCGGCGG
Source organism: Dorea acetigenes (assembly GCF_025567385.1). Taxonomy (NCBI): domain Bacteria; kingdom Bacillati; phylum Bacillota; class Clostridia; order Lachnospirales; family Lachnospiraceae; genus Dorea; species Dorea acetigenes. Next base: position 67,040 of record NZ_JAOQJU010000007.1, on the reverse strand, counting down.
GAGCTGGGATATGTGCTGCCTTATGCAGACAGCCCTTTTGATAATGAAAATGTAGGCGAAGAGGTATATTTTCATATTCTGAATCATGCGAAGAAGTACGTACATATTATGACGCCCTATCTGATTCTGGATAATGAGATGATTACAACACTTACGCGGACAGCAAAAAGCGGGATTGAGGTAATTATCCTTATGCCGCATATTCCGGATAAATGGTATGCATTTGTAGTGGCAAAGACTTATTATAACGAGTTGATAAAAGCAGGTGTGCAGATTTATGAATATACGCCGGGATTTGTCCACGCTAAAGTATTTGTCTCTGATGACGATACGGCGACGGTGGGAACAATCAATCTGGACTACAGGAGTTTATATCTGCATTTTGAATGCGGTGTTTTCATCTATAATAATGCCATTGTAGATGAGATTGAAGATGATTTTCAGAAAACACTGGCAAAATCCCACAAGGTTACGTTAATGGAGGTAAAGCATCAGACGTTGTTTACAAAGATAACGGGGCAAGTTCTTCGATTATTTGCTCCTTTAATGTAAAATAATAATGTACAATATGGGAAAAATATAGTATAATGCTTAGTGGTTCGACAGGGCTGAAGATTGAAATTATGAGAAAGATTGATGACACGTAGGAGGAAATGACATGGTTAAAGCAGTAGTAGGCGCTAACTGGGGAGATGAAGGAAAAGGCAAGATTACGGATATGCTTGGGGAGAAAGCAGATATTATTATCCGTTTCCAGGGCGGAGCGAATGCCGGACATACAATTATTAATAATTACGGCAAATTTGCACTTCACACACTTCCTTCAGGAGTGTTTTATAGTCATACAACCAATATTATTGGCAATGGTGTAGCATTGGACGTTCCGGTTTTGTTTAACGAAATCCAGTCCGTGCTTGATAAGGGAGTACCGATGCCGAAGATTCTTGTATCGAACCGCGCGCAGATGGTAATGTCTTATCACAAGAATTTTGACGCATATGAGGAAGAGCGGCTGGGAGGCAAATCTTTTGGTTCAACGAAGTCAGGAATTGCTCCGTTTTATTCTGATAAGTATGCCAAGATTGGTTTCCAGGTAAGCGAATTATTTGATGATGAACTTTTGAAAGAGAAAGTGGTTCGTGTTGCAGAACAGAAGAATGTATTATTAGAACATTTGTACCACAAACCATTGATTAATCCTGATGATTTATATCAGGAATTACAGGAATATAAGAAGATGGTTGAACCATACGTGTGCGACGTTTCCTTGTTCCTTCACAATGCGTTGAAGGAAGGAAAGGAGATTCTGCTGGAGGGGCAGCTTGGCTCTCTGAAAGATCCGGATCACGGCATTTATCCCATGGTTACATCATCTTCTACACTGGCAGCATACGGCGCAATCGGCGCAGGTATTCCGCCATATGAAATTAAACAGATTATTACAGTGTGCAAAGCATATTCAAGCGCAGTAGGTGCAGGCGCGTTTGTCAGCGAAATCTTCGGAGAAGAGGCGGATGAACTGAGAAGACGCGGCGGAGACGGCGGAGAATTCGGGGCAACAACCGGGCGGCCGAGACGTATGGGGTGGTTCGACTGTGTTGCCTCCAAATACGGATGCAGAATGCAGGGAACAACAGATGTGGCATTTACCGTTCTGGATGTACTTGGTTATCTGGACGAGATTCCGGTATGTGTAGGTTACGAGATTGACGGAGAGATCACAACAGACTTCCCGACCACACACCTTCTCGAGAAGGCAAAACCAGTGTTGAAGACATTACCGGGCTGGAAATGCGACATCCGGGGAATCAAAAAATATGAAGATTTACCTGAAAATTGCCGCAAATACGTCGAATTCATCGAAGAACAAATCGGCTATCCAATCACCATGGTATCCAACGGCCCAGGCAGAGAAGACATCATATACCGTTAGGCATGAGCCGTGCAAAAATGGAAGAAACGCTTCCGAGTATGCTTGCATACTCGGAAGCGTTTCTTTTATTTTATTCGATACAAAACGACAGAAAATTCCGAATATATAAAGAAAACAAGGATAAAATCAAAATAAAAACTTCAAAAGGTTGAATATATTGTGCAAATGTGGTGCTATCAGTATATAGATAGTTTTGCTCTTTCTTTTTCCTTACAAGAGAAAAATATTAATTATTATTTGGGAAAGAGGTGAACTTCTATGAAGAAAAAGATGTTTGGTCTGGTTGGGGTTATTTTGTTAGCGTTGATGATTTCGCCGATTGTATCACATGCAGAAGATCTTGACGCGGCGCAGAATGAAGAAAGTGCAACAGAAGGTACGATAGTAATGGATGAAGCGGCAGAAACGGCAATTAGCCATGCCGGAGAAATAATTTCTGTGAGTGCTGCTGAAAAAAGTGAGGAGGAGATAAGGGAATATGCCTTCGTTTTATGCAAGGTTCTCAGCCGGAACATGATGTCAGAGTTTTAGGTATGTGCCCGCTTTATGGATTGGATGATAACCTTACAGGATATTATGTACTGTTTTTGCGGGATGGGGAACCGAATGGCTATCTGTTGATTAGCTTCTTGCATGTTGGAACTCCGGTTGTGGATTTGGCATTTGACGGACTTGGAATTTTTGATGACACACAAGATGTTCAGATGTATACGAACACAGAGAGGGTTAGATATTTAGGACCGGATGAGTTTTATGTAAAAAATCTGAGTACTAATGGAACATATATTTCTTTGTTCGATAACCAGGTAATAACAGAGACAGAAGCCATTCAGATTTATAATAAGTCTTATAGACTGGACGGATACAACATTGGATGGAACAACAGAATATAAAATTCCCGGTTTCGGTTCAGGGTGGTCTTATTGGGTAACAAAGGATTTTGTAGCAGAAGACCATTGTGCTCCTACGGCGTTAACAAATATTTTATGGTACAGGGGTTGGCAGTCAACAACTAATGCAAATAATATCATAAGGAATAAAGTGACAAATGGAAGTACTGATGCGGCAACAGCGACGAATCTATTCTGGAGATTATATACTTTGCTGGGCACGAATGGAGGAAATCCCGGAACTCCATATGCAAATGTACCAAGCGCCTTAACTCATTATTTAGGTGTTACGCCTCAAAGTGGAGGCGTATGGAATTATAGGGAAGTAGAATTATTTCCAGTATTATTTGATACAGTAGCAGAGCAGTGTCCGATATATATGAAGATAGAAAGAGGCGAAAAAGGGCATGCGGTATTTGTGTTAGGAAGAATACGTGATACAGGAGGAAGTAAGTATTTGATAGTGCTGGATGGCTGGAATAGAAAGGGCGTTTAGTAGTAGCGGGGTATTATAGTAATGTGAAAGGCTACAAAATTTATATAACAGTATAATACTCTCTGCTAATTATCATATCATTTCGGGAGGTGGTTTTATGTTGGGCAAAAGCAATAAAAAACCGATTTTTGCGCTTGTATTGGTGATTCTTGCGGTGGCAATTATGCTGTTTATTCTTGTGCCGGAACCACTTGATTCGTCAGAGGTAGAGGCGGATCCAGAACCAAGTGAATATCTTGACCCGGCAATACGGAAGCTGTTGGAGGTCCCCGCAGAAGATGTGTATTCTATAGAGATTGAAAGAGTAGTTAAACCGGAAGTATATGAGGTTACGGATTCGGAAATTATTGAACGGATTATAACTAATTTGAATTCCATATCTGTACAGGACTGTGAAGCAGACTCCTGGTATAGAGATACCAGAGGATATATTCTGAGAATCTACAGCCGGGATGAGAATGGGAAGTATGGACAGGACGAGGTGGTTCTTCTGGGAGAAGACCAGAGTGGTACACAGATTATCGGCTGTATACCGTTGAATATAGAGACGGAACAGGTCGTAGAAGGAGATCTGGACTATGACTATATAGAAGAACTTTACAGGCAGTACGATAACTAGCATAGCGAAAGATGCCGCGACGGCAAAAGAAAGAAGAAATCATAAGTGAAGTAGAAGTAAAGGGTATCGGTCATCCGACATGGTCGGTACCCGTTTTATGATATAGGAAATTCCTTTGAATTTCCTATATCATAAAACGCTCTGCGAGATGCGCGCGATGTACAAAGGAAGGCTGCTTGCAGCAGCCGCACATCGGAGCGGCAAAGCGGAGCGAAGTAGAGGTACGGAAATCTTAAGAAACTTCTTATGTTTCTTTTAGATTTCTTCCATAGTTTGGACATATTTTACCAATATAATATCCAATATAGACAAAAGTAATTTTAGATAAAAGTCATATTATGAGGGGAAGAACAATATAATAATAAAGCCGGAAAATCGGAGATAAGAGTATAGATAAGGAAAAGGAGGTATTGGAATGCATCAGAAAAAAGAAAAGGAAAACTTCCGCGAAGTAATCTCAATGGAAGAATATCTTACAAAAAGACAGAAAATAAGAGAGAAAGAACGGAAGAAAACCAAAAAAGAAGCAACAGAAAACAACTCTGTCTGGATGTGGGCAGAGGTCTATGTTTAATCGCGAGGATTATTATCGTCCTCATTATCCCTGTGTGTAACCTTATATGCGAGGGTATATGCATATAAAAGTACGGGAAGAATGATGGTACATGCAATGGATGCCATCAAAAGATCCATGGTTCCTGAATGGTCGGTCAAAGCAAAGAAAAGAGTGCTTGCATACATGGCAACAAGCAGAATAGCGCCCAGAAGAGCCAGGATTCGTTTTGTTTTTTTCATAAATATTAACTTCCTTTACTATTTATTGAAATTGAACGTAGAGAATCAGCGTTCAAATATATTATATATAGCTTTTTGTAAAAAAGCAAATAAAAGAATGCTTTGAAAATACAGGGAAATGGTATATAATATATCCGTACGTTTTGTACGTACTGAAATAAAACACAAAGGAGAGCATATAAACTATGAGTCGTACATTATTAGAACAATGGAAAGATGTTGCCTATAATGAGAAGGCGGACAGAGGACAGCTTCAGAAATTCTGGGGAAGTTATTTCCAGATTGAAAAGGAAATTTACGAGCAGTTACTTTCAAACCCTGACGAAGAAGTGCGCGGGACATTGAAAGAGCTGGCTGAGAAATACAATCAGACGGTTATGACAATGGTAGGATTCCTGGATGGAATCAATGACAGTCTGAAAGAGCCTAACCCGATTGAGACTATGGATGAAGATACGGTGGTAAATCTGATTTATGACAAGGCACTGCTGTATAAGAATATGGTAGGAGCGAAAGCAGATTGGCTGTATGAACTTCCGCAGTGGAAAGATATTTTCTCGGAAGAAGAGCTGAAAGCACTTTACAAAGAGCAAAAACTGTCAACCACCATCCGCAAAGAAAAGAAAATCGGACGTAATGATCCATGCCCGTGCGGAAGCGGTAAGAAATATAAGCATTGCTGTGGTAAATAATTCCAAAGTCAGGAAAACGGGAGGGGACAGCGTGAAAACAATATATGATACGTTTGAGTTGAACAATGGGATAGGAAATCCCTGTTTGGGTTTTGGTACTTTTAAGTCTGCGGATGGAAAAAGTGCAGAAGTGCTGAAAATGGCAATTGATGCGGGATACCGTTATTTTGATACGGCGTCTTTTTATGGTACGGAGCCGTATCTGGCGGAAGCGATTGAAGATAGCGGGATTAAGCGGGAAGAGTTTTTTATTACATCAAAAGCCTGGAAGACCGAGATGGGATATCGTCAGGTAAAGCAAGCATTTGAAAAATCCCTGGAAAATCTCAGGACAGATTATCTGGATATGTATCTGATCCACTGGCCGCTGCCGGAAGAGGGATATACAGACTGGAAGAAGCTTGATATTGAGACATGGACGGCACTGGAAGAACTTTATGATGCCGGAAAGGTTAAAGCAATCGGCGTGAGCAATTTTCTGCCCCACCATATAGAGAATCTGCTGCAGAATTGCCGGATAAAACCGGCAGTAGATCAGATTGAATTTCACCCTGGCTATACACAGGAGATGACGGTGGAGTATTGTAAGAATCATCAGATTCTCGTCCAGGCGTGGAGTCCTATCGGAAGGAGCGTCCTGCTTGGAAATGCTATGCTGCAGGAGATTGCCGGGCATTATCAGGTGTCGGTTGCCCAACTGTGCATTCGTTATGCGCTTCAGCGGGGCATCGTTCCGCTGCCTAAGTCATCGTCGGCAGAGAGAATGAAGCAGAATCAGGATGTATTTGGATTTGAAATCAGCAGAGAGGATATGTTTAGGATGGGAACGATGGCGCAGACCGGCTGGTCAGGACAACATCCGGATACAGGAAGCGTTGTGGCTCCGTCCAGATAGTGCGAAGGATATACAAAAGAAGGATACATAGAATGGGAAAGTTTACTCCGTATAAGCATAAAGTACAGTACTATGAGACGGATCAGATGGGAATTGTCCACCATTCTAATTATATCAGATGGTTTGAAGAAGCAAGAACCGATTTGCTGGAACAGATGGGAATCGGCTATGATAAGATAGAAAAGGAAGGAATTGTCAGTCCGGTGCTGGGTGTGGAAGCAAATTACCTCAGGATGGTCCGGTTTGGCGATACTGTTACCATTGAAACCAACATAACAGAGTATAATGGTATTAAATTAATTGTGGAATACCGGGTGTTTGATGAAGAAACCGGAATGGTACATTGCCTGGGTGTTACAAAACATTGTTTTTTAAATGAAAAAGGCAGGCCGGTCTTTTTGAAAAAGAAGCATCCCAGGCTTCACAAAATGTTTCTTAAGGGTATCGAGAATAAGAAAGAGTGAAACAGGACACACTACCTCTGATGATTGAATGAAGGAGGTAGGAAGATGCCAGAATTAAAATGTACTGTGCAGACATGTATGCATAACAAGAATTTTTATTGTGACCTTGATGCGATTCAAGTAGGAGGAAATTCTGCAAAGAACGCAGAAGAAACCTGTTGTGACAGTTTTGAAGAGCGTAAGGGCGGCTCTTACAGCAATGTGACAGGCGAGGCGTCACCGAGAAGTGATATTGACTGTAAAGCGGTAGAGTGTATGTATAATGATAACTGCCGCTGCCATGCAGGAAAGATCAGCGTGGAAGGAAGTAACGCCTGTCAGTGTGAGCAGACAGAATGTGCAACTTTTAAATGTAGCTAAGGTATAGAAGATGGAGATGCGGCAAAACAGACTTTTGTTGTGTCTCCATTTGCTTTTTTACATATAAATGTTATAATGGCTTTAGGAATGTCAGCTTGTGATAATTTTAGGAAAGGGATAGAATATCCATGAACAGTGAAAGAGAGCCTGAAAAAAAAGTGACAATGAAGAGACAGGAAGCCTATTATAATAATCGGCCGAACATAGGAACAAAGGGACCATCTAAGCTGCGTCAGCAATTTGCGAAAGGGATGACATTTTTCCTGGTGGTAGCAGCAAGCATAATATTCTATTTTGCCTTGTTGCGGCTGCCCCATATTTCGGATGCATTTGCAACGACAGTGGGCGTGCTTAAACCGATTTTGTATGGATTCGCCATTGCCTACCTTTTGAATCCCATTGTGAAAAAGGTAGATTTGTATATGGTTCCGTTCTTAGATAAGCGGATGAAGAATAAGAAGAAAGTCCGTACCATTTCACGAACCGCAGGAGTGCTGGCTTCCCTTATTGTACTCATTCTTGTGATTGTTGCTTTGTGTAATATGTTGATTCCGGAGTTATATAAAAGTATCCGTAATCTGGTATTTACCTTGCCGGGACAGTTGAATGACTGGGTGAATGCACTAAATGGGATGGAAATATCTGATTCAACGATGAGTTCGCTTCTGAAGACGATTGTCAATGAAGGGACAGACATGTTTCAGAAGTGGCTGCGCACGGATCTTCTGAATATAGCGAACGAATGGATGTCTACTTTGACAGTGGGAGTCATTAATGTCTTCAGTGAGCTTTTTGATTTGCTGATCGGAGTGATCGTATCCGTTTATGTGCTGTTTAGTAAAGAGACATTTATGCGGCAGAGCAAGAAAGCAGTTTATGCATTTTTATCTGCCCATAATGCGAACCTGGTTCTGCATTTTACGCGGAAGAGCAATGAGATATTCGGCGGATTTATTATCGGCAAGATTATAGATTCCGTGATTATCGGAGTTTTGTGTTTTGTGGGACTGTCCTTGCTGAAAATGCCCTATACGCTGCTGGTAAGCGTAATTGTTGGGGTGACGAATGTTATTCCTTTCTTTGGTCCATACATAGGGGCAATCCCAAGTGCTATCCTGATTTTATTAGCAGATCCGATGAAAGGCGTCTACTTTATTATTTTTATTTTGATTCTGCAGCAGTTGGACGGGAATTTTATCGGGCCGAAGATTTTGGGAAATTCCACCGGGCTGTCAGCATTCTGGGTTATCTTTGCTATTTTGCTCGGCGGAGGATTGTTCGGATTTGCCGGGATGCTGCTTGGTGTGCCTACATTTGCAGTAATTTACTATGTGGTTCAGATGTTGGTTAATAACAGGCTGGAGAAGAAAGCACTTCCTGTGCAGTCAGGATATTATGATGAATATAGTTATGTAGATGATTCCGGAAGCTATGTGTCCTCCAGGGAACAGGTGGATCAAATGGACACAGAACAGGAACCCGGGACGGATAGGGAACCTGGCGAGAAGGAAAATGTAGAAGAAAAAGGAGAATAGTTATGCCGATTCGAGTACAGAATGATTTGCCGGTAAAGGAAATACTGGAACGGGAAAATATATTTGTTATGGATGAACACCGGGCAACCCACCAGGATATACGTCCTATTAAGATTGGGCTTTTGAACCTGATGCCATTAAAAGAAGATACGGAGCTGCAGATTCTGCGCTCTCTTTCTAACACGCCGCTTCAGGTGGATGTGGTTTTTGTGAATGTGTCAAGCCACGTGTCGAAGAATACATCTACCAGCCATCTGAACAAATTCTATCTCCCGTTTTCGGAGATTAAAGAACAGAAATTTGATGGTTTTATTATTACAGGAGCTCCGGTGGAGCAGATGCCTTTTGAAGAGGTGGATTATTGGAAAGAATTGACGGAAATCATGGAGTGGAGTAAAAGCAATGTGACATCGACGCTGCATCTTTGCTGGGGAGCGCAGGCAGGGATTTACTATCACTATGGAATTGATAAAGTGCAGTTGGATAAAAAGGTGTTTGGAGTGTTCTGGCACAAGGTTCTGAACCGTAAGATTCCTCTTGTAAGAGGATTTGACGATGTGTTTTTGGCTCCCCATTCTAGACATACAGAAGTTCCGCTGGAGAAGATCCGGGCGGATGGGAGACTTACCGTGCTGGCAGAATCGGATGAGGCAGGATTGTTTTTAGCTATGGCGCAGGATGGACGGCAGATATTCGTGATGGGGCATCCCGAGTACGACCGGGTGACGCTGGATGGAGAATATAAGAGGGATTTGAATAAGGGACTGCCAATCGAGATGCCAAAGAATTATTATAAAGACGATAATCCGGATAATAAACCGCTGCTTACCTGGAGAGCTACGGCGAACAATCTTTATACGAATTGGCTCAATTATTATGTCTATCAGGTAACCCCTTATGATTTGTTGGGGACGCCCAGTTTTTAGGTGTTTTGAGGGAGTGAAAAAGAATGAGAAAGAGTGGAAGTGTATTTTTATCAGCCGTTGGAGCGGGGCTGGCAATCTCGGTTGGAGGGACTGTTTATCTGTCTCTGGAAAATAAAATAGCAGGCGCCCTCTTGTTTACAATAGGATTGTATGCGATTGTACTGAATGGATTGTATCTTTATACGGGCAAGGTTGGCTATCTTGTGGAGCAGAAGAATAAGAAAGAATATGGGATTTTGCTTGTGCTTACCTGGCTTGGTAATCTTGTTGGGACCGGTATCGGGGCGGCTGCCTTGTGCGGCTCCAGAATCAATGGTATCCGTGATAAAGCTTATGATATTTGTCAGGCGAAGCTTGCGGATACGCCGGGAAGTCTTTTTCTGCTTGCAATTTTCTGCGGAATGCTGATGTACATAGCGGTAGACGGTTATAAGAAGACAGAGAATCCGATAATTCTGTTTTTATGTGTCAGCGTGTTTATTTTGAGTGGCTTTGAGCACTGCATTGCTAACATGTTTTATTTTAGCCTGGCGGGAGTCTGGTCGTTTCGTGCGCTTTTCTGCCTGCTGGTTATTACGCTTGGAAATAGTGTGGGCGGTGTGCTGATACCCTTCATAAAAAAAGCCGAATATACATATTGAGAATAAAACATTGCTATTTTCTGAAAATTCATGTACAATAGGCTTGATAATGCAAAAAGGAAAAAGAAAAGAAGGGGGAAGAATATGTTTGAGGCTATTAATTCTTTCGTAACGAGTGTAAACAATGTTGTGTGGGGCTGGGCAATGATTATTTTGTTGTTCGGTACCCATGTTTTTCTGACAATCCGCACCGGATTCATTCAGAGAAAGACGATTACAAAAGGAATCAAGCTTTCCATATCCAAAGATCCGGATGCGGAAGGAGAGGTATCACAATTTGGCGCATTAACAACGGCGCTGGCTGCAACGATTGGTACCGGTAATATTATCGGTGTAGGTACAGCCATTGCGATGGGTGGACCGGGAGCAGTCCTTTGGTGCTGGCTGACCGGTGTATTCGGGATTGCTACGAAGTATGCAGAGTCCCTGATTGCGGTGAAATACAGAGTGAAGACGGCAGACGGACGTATGCAGGGCGGAGCCATGTATGCGCTGGAACGTGGATTGAATATGAAATGGCTGGGCGTAATCTTTGCAGTTTTTGCCGGCTTTGCATCCTTTGGTATTGGATGTGCGACGCAGGTGAATGCGATTGCAACCGTATGTAATGAGAACTTTGGCATTCCCGGATGGGTTGTCGGTGTTTTGATTGCAATCCTTACGGCAATTGTAATTTTCGGCGGTATTAAGTCTATTGCTAATGTATGTGAAAAATTAGTTCCATTTATGGCAGTTTTCTATGTGCTGGGTTGTATTATTATTTTGTGTATGAACTATGATTATATTATTCCGGCAATTGTAACCATCTGTAAGCTTGCGTTCACTCCGGGAGCGGCAGCGGGCGGTCTGGTTGGTACCGGTATCAGAATGGCGATTCAGTATGGTGTTGCCAGAGGACTTTTCTCCAATGAATCCGGTATGGGTTCTGCTCCGATTGCGGCGGCAGCAGCACAGACAAGGAATCCGGTTCGCCAGGCGCTGGTATCTTCTACAGGTACTTTCTGGGATACAGTAGTTGTATGTCTGATGACAGGACTTGTACTGGTAACTACAATTATGAAGAATCCGGCAATTAATGCGGATCAGGTTGATAACGGAGGTGTTCTTACTTCAATGGCATTTGGACAGATTCCGTATCTTGGACCGATTATCCTGACACTGGGAATTATCTCCTTTGCTTACTCTACGATTCTTGGATGGGCATACTACGGAGAACGCTGTGTAGAATATGTTGCTGGTAAGAAGGCTTTGATCCCTTATCGTGTTCTCTATATTGTTGTAGCGGCAATTGCCCCGGTTATTGCGCTTGATTTGGTATGGCTGATTGCTGATACATTGAATGCATTGATGGCAATCCCGAACTTGATTGCTGTGCTTCTTCTTTCTAATGTAATCGTCAAAGAGACGAAGAAATACATAAACAATCTGGATGCAAAGGATGATACGCCTATTCCGGTTGTAAAGGATTAAAAGGAGAAAAGATGGCAAAAAGGATTGCAAGATTTGAAAAAGTAAGCTGGGAGCAGTTTTCACAGGATTGGATTGATACTTTTGGTTCAGAAGAACCAGAAAAAATCCGGGAAATATATGAATCGGTTAAGCTCCCGAGAAGAGCGACGGCCGGCTCCGCCGGATATGATTTCTATGCTCCGGTGGATTTGGTGGTTCTTCCGGGAAAAACGGTGAAAATCCCAACGGGTATCCGGGTACAGATGGAAACGGACTGGGTATTGAAGTGTTACCCAAGAAGCGGACTTGGATTTAAATACCGTCTGCAGCTGAACAATACGGTTGGGATTATTGACAGTGATTATTATGCTTCTGACAACGAAGGGCATATTTTTTCAAAAATAACCAATGATACGAATGAAGATAAGATTGTCAGAATTCCCGCAGGAACCGGGTTCATGCAGGGGATTTTTGTAGAGTATGGCATTACGGTGGATGACGATGTAGAGACGGTCAGAAACGGCGGCTTTGGAAGTACGACACAGGCATAATGCCGGAATACCGGAAAAGTATCGGGAATCCTTCCCGAACTGATACATAGTTTTTTGCTTTTAGGGAAAGCTAAAGCTATAGATCAGATGTGAGATGACATGGAGGAAGGATTATGCCGGATACAAGAAAAGTTACTGCGTCAATAAAAGAGAACGTAGCTTATATGAACCAGGTATTGCCTGTAGAGGAGAGCTTTGACATTGTTCAGAGAGAGATGACCGTAGGAGGCAGAGAGGCATCTTTTTATTTTATTAATGGTTTTGTAAATGATGAATCTATGCTGAAAATTATGGATTCACTTTTTGGCGTAAAAGCAGAGAATATGCCAGGCAGTGTAACGGCATTTGTGAAGGAATGCATTCCCTATGTGGAGGTAAATGTCATTGGGGATTTTGATCAGGTATTCCGGAATCTTTTGTCGGGCACTGCCTGCTTTTTTGTGGACGGATATGAAGCCTGTATCGTTATCGATTGCCGGAGCTATCCGGCGAGAAGTGTGGACGAACCGGATAAAGATAAGTCATTGCGTGGTTCCAGAGATGGATTTGTTGAAACGATTGTATTTAACACAGCTCTTATGAGACGAAGGATCCGGGATTCTCATTTGGTTATGCAGATGCTGGAGGTAGGAGAAAGTTCAAGAACGGACGTGGCAGTCTGTTATATGTCGGATAGAGTGGATAAGGAACTTCTGGATAATGTGATGTCACGGCTGAAGAGTATTCGGACAGATGCGCTCCGTATGAATCAGCAGAGCTTGGCAGAATGCCTGTTCAAAAGAAAATGGTTCAATCCTTTTCCTAAGTTTAAATTCACAGAGAGGCCGGATACGGCAGCAGTCTGTCTGTTAGAGGGAAAGGTGGTTATTATGGTAGATAATTCTCCTTCGGCGATGATTCTTCCGACCTCGGTTTTTGATATTATTGAGGAGGCGAATGATTATTACTTTCCGACACTCACCGGAATCTATCTGAAGATTACACGGGGGCTGATTGCGCTCATGACGGTATTTCTCACCCCTGTTTTTCTGCTTTTTATGCAGAACCTGAACTGGCTTCCTAAGGTATTTGCTTTTGTGGCGGTAAAAGATACGGTAAATATTCCGTTGATTTTTCAGCTTCTGCTTCTGGAAATTGCTATAGACGGACTCAGGCTGGCGGCGCTGAATACGCCGAATATGCTCAGTACGCCGTTGAGCGTTATTGCAGGTCTTGTGATGGGAGAATTTTCGGTGGCGTCAGGATGGTTTAACAGTGAAGTTATGTTGTACATGGCATTCGTGGCGGTGGCGAATTATACCCAGCCGAATTTTGAGCTTGGATATGCCCTGAAATTCATGCGCCTTCTGCTTTTGGTGCTGACAGCAATGTTTAACTGGATTGGATTTCTGGCAGGGTGTATCATTGTTATATGTAGTATCTGCTTTAATAAAACATTGTCGGGCAGAAGTTACCTTAATGTTAAATTGAATTAAATGGAGGTAGTATTATGCAGGAAAAACAGGAAGAACGACTGGGAAGTGAACCCATCGGGAAACTGATTGTCAGTATGGCGGTCCCGTCGGTGGCCGCCCAGATTATCAATGTGTTATATAATATTATTGACAGAGTGTATATCGGACATATCGAAGGATATGGAGATATGGCGCTTACGGGAGTGGGAGTTACCTTTCCGATATTGATGCTGATTTCCGCTTTCAGTGCGTTTGCAGGGATGGGAGGCGCACCGCTTGCTTCTATCAGAATGGGAAGACAGGAGTATGATGAAGCTGAGGACATCCTGGGAAATTCAGCGGGGCTTTTGGTTTTGTTTGCTGTGATGCTTACAATTGTTTTTTCCATCTTTAAAACCCCGATTCTCTATGCCTTTGGTGCCAGTGAAAACAGCATTACCTATGCCGTGGACTATATCTCCGTTTATCTGCTGGGAACTATTTTTGTACAGATTGCGGTAGGGTTAAATACATTTATCAGCGGCCAGGGGCAGGCAAAGATTGCTATGCTGTCTGTCCTGATTGGTGCGGTGCTTAATATTCTGCTGGATCCTGTTTTTATCTTTGTATTACATATGGGCGTCAGAGGCGCGGCGCTGGCTACGATTATCTCTCAGGCCGTGAGCGCATTATGGATTTTGCATTTCCTGACGTCTCAAAAAAGCGTTATCAGGCTGCGCCTGAGAAAAATGCGCCTGAAACCGTCTCTGGTTGGTAAGATTGCTTCTCTTGGTATATCGCCGTTTATTATGCAAAGTACGGAGAGCCTGGTAAGTATTACTTTGAATTCCGGGCTGCAGCGGTACGGAGGAGATCTGTATGTGGGAACGATGTCTATTTTGAGCAGTGTTATGCAGTTGATTGTTATTCCTATGCAGGGAGTATCGCAGGGCGTGCAGCCTATTATCAGCTATAACTATGGCGCGAAGAATGGAAAACGTGTGAAGGAAGCCTTTTTTAAGATGTTAGCAATTTGTTTTCTTGGGACGTTCCTGCTTGCAGGAATTGCGGTGATTGCCCCGGAGATTTATGCGGGAATTTTTACGAGCAATCAGGCGCTGGTGAATCTGACTTGTGAAGTGATGCCGGTCTATTTTCTGGGAATTACGATTTTCGGTATTCAGAATGCCTGCCAGAGTACTTTCCTTGCATTGGGACAGGCAAAAGTATCTCTGTTCATAGCTTTGCTCAGAAAGGTGATCCTTCTGATACCACTGGCGATTATTCTTCCGAAATTCATGGGAGTTATGGGGATTTACCGGGCAGAGCCAATTGCAGATGTGATTTCCGTGCTGATTACCATTTTGCTGTTTACTGTTACATTTAAAAAGATTTTGCATAACATGGAGAATCGTGATATGATATAACAGTGGTAACGCCAGGCAAATGTGGATTTGCGCGGCAATGCACGGGATATCAGATGCAGCAAGGAGGCAGAGTGATGCGAGATTATGTGATTACTGTGAACAGTACTGTGGATTTACCGAAAGAATGGCTGGAAGAAAGAAGCGTTCCTGTAATTCCACTGAAATATACAATGGATGGAAAGACCTATGAAGACATGAATGGATTGACTGCAAAGGAATTTTTTGATAAGCTTCGCCAGGGAATTATGTCGGTGACATCACAGGTTAATCCGGAGGAGGCGAAGGCGGCCTTGGAGCCTTTCTTAAAAGAAGGGAAAGATGTGCTTCACCTTGCCTTTTCTTCAGGACTTAGCGGTACCTGTAATAGTATGGTGCTTGCGGCAGAGCAGTTACAGGAAGAGTATCCGGAGGCGAAGGTTATAGTGATAGATACACTTTGTGCCTGCCTGGGAGAAGGATTACTTCTTTATAAAGTACTGCAGCTTAAGAAGGAAGGGAAGACCATTGATGAGGCTGCGGCATGGGCAGAAGAGAATAAGCTTCATATCTGCCATGATGTGACGGTGGATGATCTGAATCATCTGCACAGAGGCGGACGCGTGTCGAAGGCAACGGCAGTTCTTGGAACTATGGTGAAGATTAAGCCCATTATCCATATGGATAATGAAGGAAAGCTGCAGGTAATCGGTAAGGAGAGAGGACGTAAAAAGTCTCTGCACCGGATTGTGGATATGGCAGTAGAGCAGTCAAAGGGCTGGGAGAATGACATTATTATGATTACGCACGGTGATTGTATTGAGGATGCAGAATATGTGGCAGGATTGGTCCGGGAAAAGATGGGAATTGACAACATTCTGATCCATAATATCGGAACCGTAATCGGAAGTCATACCGGTCCGGGCGTTGTGGCAGTATTTTGTATGGGAAATGCGAGGTAACGGACAGTGAAGAAGGACTTAACGATTGACAGAGAGATGAAAGAGAAATGGGCGGCGACCAGGGTCGGCTGTCTGCAGTATAAGGTGAAGGTAGAAAAGAAGAATCCGGATATGTGGAACTACCTGAAGAAGGATGTTTTTAAGAAAACGAAGGATGCTATTTTTGATTATGGTGTTAATGAGATACCGAACGTGAAAGAATCTCGTGCCGCGTATAAGGCATTCGGGAAGGATCCCAGCAGGTACCGGGTATCTTCGGAAGCTTTAATTCGAAGAATCGGACAGGGAAAAGGTCTGTATGAGGTCAATACAGTGGTGGATGTGAATAATCTCATATCCATTGAATCCGGCTTCTCAGTCGGATCTTATGACACAGCTCGTATAGATGATACACTGGTATTCCGTGTTGGACGGCCCGGAGAGACTTATAAGGGAATTGGGAAAGAAGAGATCAATATTGAAGCGCTTCCTGTATTGGCTGACAAGGCAGGAGCAATTGGAAGTTCTACCAGTGATTCGGAGCGCGCGATGATTACGGAAGACGCAAAGGAAGTTTTGACGCTGATCTATTCTTTTTCGGACAATCAGGACTTGGAAAGAGCATTGGAGTACGGAAAACGGTATCTGGAAAAATATGCGGGGGCTGAGGAAGTCGAAAGCTGGATTGTAGAATAAGAAAAATTCAAAAGGTTTTGAAGAATAGGAAGGAGCTGCCGGAAAATACCGACAGCTCTTTTCAGCATTGCATATTTCTAAAGCTTGAAAATTCCAAGTGCATTGGCAATAGAACTTACCAGAATCATAATCAGGAAGATGGGGGCAATCCATTTAATCATAACGGTAAACAGCTTCTCCCCTTTGAATGTCCCGTCTGTCACCTTTACTTCATCGGCAATAGCTTTCGGTTTAATGATGAATCCGATAAAGATACAGGTGAACAGTGCAACGATCGGCATCAGGATGCTGTTGCTTACAAAGTCCATAATATCCAGGACGGACATGCCCATCCAACTGATGAAGCTTAAAGGTCCGAATCCGAGAGAAGACGGAATCCCCAGCAGTATGGAGAGAATTAAAACAAAAATACAGGTCGGTTTACGTCCCCAGTGAAACTTATCGCAGAAAATAGATACGATGGTTTCCATCAGAGAAATTGCGGATGTCAGCGCCGCAAAAAATACCAGGATGAAGAAAATGGTTCCGATAAAACCGCCAAACTTCATGCTTGCGAATACCTTTGGAAGTGTGATGAACATCAGTCCCGGACCTGCACTGAGCGCAGAACGGTCTCCGCCGGAGAAGGCGAACACAGCGGGGATAATCATCAGACCTGCGAGGAAAGCAATTCCTGTATCAAATATTTCAATCTGCCTTACTGAACTTTCCAGATGGTCGTTTTTTTTCATATAGGAACCATAAGTAACCATAATACCCATCGCCAGTGACATGGAGTAAAATAACTGTCCCATGGCGGCAAGGATTGTTTTTACGGATACATCTGCCATATGAGGCATAATATAGTAGGCAAGACCTTCCATAGCGCCGTCCAGAGTCAGGCTGTAGATAGAGATGACAACCGTAAGGACAACCAATACAGGCATCATGAACTTGCTTACTTTTTCAATACCCTTCTGTACGCCGCAGAGTACAACGAAAGCGGTAATGCCTATAAAGAGAAAAAACCATCCGAGCGGTTCAAAGGTTCCGCCGATAAAATCTGAAAAATAGGTATCTTGCGCAGCAACAGAAGAGCCTCCGCTGATGAAGACGGCAAAGTACTTAACAACCCAGCCTCCGATTACAGAATAGTAAGGGAAGATGATAATCGGTACAATGGATGCCAGGATTCCAAGGAATCCGAAACGGGAATCCAAGGATCTAAAAGCACCGATAGCGCTTAATCCGGTTTTGCGTCCCAAGGCAACTTCACCAATCATAAGGGCGAAGCCGAAGGTGACAGCCAGGATTAAGTATATTAAGAGAAACGTACCGCCTCCATACTGAGCCGCCAGATACGGGAAACGCCAGATATTCCCCAGACCGACTGCAGAACCGGCAGCGGCCAGTACAAATCCCAGCTTGCTAGAAAAATTGCTTCTTTCGTTCATTGAATAAAAACCTCCTCAAAATCATTCTCTCATTTCTTATATTTTAATGACAGTGTGTAAAAACCATTATATAGAAAAAAGTCGGATTTCGCAATAGAAAAAAGGTTGACAATGAAAAAATAATGTGTTAGATTATTAACTGCGTGAAGCGGAAAATAAAGTAGAGTATCCACTCTCACCTCAGTGCAATCGGGCATCTGGCGGTTTGATAAAGCGGCATGAAAAAAGAGATTGTATAAGTCTCTCTTGTATTTTATGCAGAGTTGAAAGTGGATAGTCGGAAGCTGTTCACTTATTTTTTATGTAAGGAAAGAGTACTGCTTACATTTTATGTTTTATTTTATGATGGAGGTGCACTACAATTAGCGATTTAATGATTAACGAGCAAATCAGAGACAGAGAAGTACGCGTAATCAGCGAAGAAGGAGAGCAGCTTGGCATTATGTCTGCGAAGGATGCGATGAAACTTGCGCATGAAGCAGATTTAGACCTTGTGAAGATTGCTCCGAAGGCTCAACCGCCGGTATGCAAGATTATTGATTACGGTAAGTATAAGTATGAGCTGACAAGAAAAGAAAAAGAGGCCAAGAAAAAGCAAAAGACGGTCGAGGTTAAGGAAGTGCGTCTTTCACCCAATATCGACACCAATGATTTGAATACAAAGGTGAATAGTGCGAAGAAGTTCATTGGGAAGGGAAATAAAGTAAAAGTCACGTTGCGATTCCGCGGGAGAGAAATGGCACACGTACAGCAGAGCAGACATATTTTGGATGATTTTGCCAAGATGCTGGAGGATGTGGCTGTGGTGGAGAAGCCAGCCAAACTCGAAGGAAGAAATATGAGCATGGTTTTAACTGTAAAACGTTAAAAATAAACACACATTATCAAGGAGGAATATATCATGCCAAAAATTAAGACAAATAGAGCTGCTGCAAAGCGCTTCAAAAAAACAGGTACAGGAAAGTTAAAAAGAAATAAAGCTTACAAGAGCCATATCTTAACAAAGAAGTCTACAAAGAGAAAAAGAAATCTCAGAAAGGCAACTATTGCAGATGCTACTAACGTAAAGAATATGAAGAAAGTATTACCATATCTCTAAGATAAGACAGATATTGAAGGAGGAATAAGACATGGCAAGAATCAAAGGCGGATTGAACGCTAAGAAAAAACATAACAGAACTTTAAAATTGGCAAAAGGATATAGGGGAGCACGTTCCAAACAGTACAGAGTTGCAAAACAGTCTGTAATGAGAGCGCTTACATCTTCTTATGCAGGAAGAAAACAGCGTAAACGTCAGATGCGTCAGCTCTGGATTGCACGTATTAATGCGGCAGCAAGATTGAACGGACTGTCATACAGCAAGTTCATGCATGGCTTAAAGTTGGCGAATGTGGATGTGAACAGAAAGATGCTGGCAGAGATGGCGGTAAATGATGCTGCAGGATTTGCAACACTTGCAGAAGTTGCAAAGTCAGCGCTCGCTTAATTTATAGAAAACAGAAACTTCCGTCTCCCGGCGGGAGGCGGAGGTTTTTGAAATTTGGTATTGACATTTATGAACCAATGTAGTAATCTATTAGACGGACGTTAAGTCAAGCGGAAGTGTCGGAACTGGCAGACGAGCAAGACTAAGGATCTTGTGATCAATGCGATCGTGTGGGTTCAAGTCCCATCTTCCGCATTCAGGAGGATTGCGCAGAGCAGTCCTCTTATATACTTAATTACATATTGATAGGCGGAAGTGTCGGAACTGGCAGACGAGCAAGACTAAGGATCTTGTAAGCATTGCGCTTGTGTGGGTTCAAGTCCCATCTTCCGCATTGACAGAAAGAGAGCTATTCGATTTTATTTTATAAATCGAATAGCTCTTTTAATGAAATTCCAGAAGTTTCACTATATAACCTCGCTTTCTATTGAATTTTAGATAAGTCCCTCTATTTCATTGGACCGACCTCCTGTTTTTTGAAGTTTTCTCTTCTTTTGTTATCCCTATTTTAAGTTATTGAATAGAAAATGTCAAGAAGATTTTGAAATATTTTTTTTGAAAATATAAATTATCTAAATATTCATGCAATTTATCGCGAGTAATTGTCTGCATTGTGTGCTTTCCTGTAGAAATAGTATGGTGCCAGAAGCAGTATGGTGGCGCCCCAGGCGAGAGGGTAGCTGATAAGGATGGTAGACAGCTCTTGACGGATAGGAACCATAATCAGGATCCAAGGGAGACGGACGCCGCAGACGCCGCCCAGGGTAATCAGAGTTGGTATCAGTACATCGCCTATTCCGCGCAGTGCTCCTGAGAGGATTTCTACAAAGATGAAGATGGCATAACTTGGGACGATATGCAGCAGCATATAAGTTCCGATGGATATGACATTTGGGTCATCTGTAAACAGATAAAATAAAGGTTTTGCAAAAAGCATCAGGAAGACCAGGATGGAGCCGCAGATTGCAAGTGACATTCCCAGGCAGGTGCGCACGCTCTGATATACCCGGTTCATTTTCCCGGCGCCGTAATTCTGACCGGTGAAAGTGGTAATGGCGATTCCGAACGCGCCGCTGACTGCCCAGAATATCATATCCATTTTTCCGAATGCCGCCCACGCCGCAGCGGTATCTGTCCCGAAGCTGTTGATGGCGGTCTGTATAATAATATTGGTAAGACCGTACATGCACGCTTGGAGACTGCTTGGAAGGCCGATGCGCAGTTCTGATTTTAATATGGGCAGATAAAGCCGTATCCGGCGTATCTGCAGCTGGATATCTTCGTAGGAAAACATCAGCGTCCTGGTGACAAGCACGGCGCTGACTGCCTGGGATATGACGGTAGCGATTGCTGCCCCGGCGATTCCCATTTTGAAAACGATAACCAAAAGGATGTCCAGCGCGATGTTCAGAAAACAGCAGAACATCAGGTAATAAAGCGGTCTTTTGGAGTCTCCGATGGCACGCATGATACTGGAACCCATGTTATAGACCAAAGTGGCAATGATTCCCAGAAAATAGATGCGCAGGTAGAGGACAGAGTCCCCCATAATAGCTTCCGGTGTTTTGGTGACAGCCAGCAGCCATGGCGTCGCAAACCAGCCGACGATGCTGATTAGAATGCTTACGATGATCGAAAATGCATAGGCAGTATGGAGGCTTCTGTGCAGGTTCATGTAATCCTTTGCTCCGAAGAACTGTGAGATAATTACGGTGGCTCCGGAAGATAGGCCTGTAAAAAAGGAAAAGACCTGATAGGTGATGACAGAAGCGGAGCCACCTACGCTTGCCAGCGCTTCTTTTCCGACAAATCGCCCTACAATGACGGCGTCTGCAGTATTATATAACTGTTGAAATAAGGTCCCGATTACAATCGGAAAAAAGAACAGCAGTAATTGTTTCCAGATAATTCCCTCCGTAATCTGGTTCTTTCCGTTTTTCTCCTTTGTCATGACATCCCACTCCTTTCTCTTCTATAATTATATCATCGTCAGGGAGAGGGTGTACAGATATAATTCATAGGGATTTGCCTGGTTGAAATGAGTAATTATTAATGGTACAATAACAGGAAGTGTGAAGGAGTTTTGAAAATGGATGTCTCGATTGTTATACCAACCAAGAATGCCGGGAAGCTTTTGAACCGTGTGCTTGCCATGGTGTTCCGGCAGAAAACAGAATATAGTTATGAGGTTATTTGTGTGGATTCCGGTTCCGGGGATGAGACGCTTGGAATTATCCGCAGTTACCCCTGCCGGTTATTCGAGATTCCGGCGTCTGAGTTCGGGCATGGAAGGACAAGGAACTATGGCGCAGCACAAGGAAATGGGACATACATTGTGTTTCTTACGCAGGATGCCCTTCCGGCGTCGGAAGACTGGCTTCAGAATCTGGTGGATGCTATGCAAATAGAAGATGGAATAGTGGGAGGATTTGGAATCCATTTGCCATACCCGGATTGCAATATATTTGATAAGAGAGATTTAAAAGCGCATTTTGATAATTTTGGACAGGAAAATACGGTTTACTGGCTGGATGATGAGGAGCGCTACAGGTCGGAAGAAGGCTATCTGCATAAGCTGGCGTTTTTTTCCGATAATAATGCATGCCTGCGCAGAGATGTCTGGGAGAAATATCCGTATCCGGATGTGGATTTTGCCGAAGATCAGATATGGATGCGCAAAATGATTGAGCTGGGATATAAGAAGGTGTACTGCCCTTATGCTCCGGTCTATCATTCCCATAATTTTCCTCTGCGAGAGTATTATGGACGTTATTTTGATGAATACAGAGGTCTGAACCGGATTCACGGTTATGTGATTTCTGATTCTTGGATGAAACTTCCACTTCTGGTTATTAGGCATACATTGGCAGATCTGCGATATGTCCGCTCCCTGCCGCTTAAAAGGAAGGAGAAGTTTTCCTGGCTTTTATATTCTGCCGGACGCAATTATTGCCGGTACTATGCCGGATATAAAGGAGGAAGATATGACAGATTTTCAAGGAGAAGGCAGGAAAGGTGGGACAGAAGAATATCGCAGCAATACAAACAGAGAAAGGGTCAGGGGGTATAGAGATATGAAGGAATTTGTTATAAAGGGAATCCGCTTTGTGAGACGGAGAGGAATCAGGGGAGTTGCTGAGAAGTTCCATCTTGCCCCCAGGAAAAATGAATTTCTGAAGCATTATGAATTTTTGACGACTGAGAAGCGTGTTCCGTTTAATCAGGCAGAATACGAAAAACATAAAAATGATGAGGTTAAGATTCTGAACTGGATTATTCCGGAGATGGGGGAAGGATCCGGCGGGCATATTAATATTTTCCGGTTTGTTTCGTTTTTAGAGGATATGGGATTCCACAGCAGGCTGTATCTTGTATTGTCTCCTACCTATCGGAATGATAACAAGGGATTTCGGAAGAGACTTTCGGAGATGTTTCCCATTCTTGACAGCCGGGTGGAAGCTTTCTGGGATATCAGAGAGGCGGAGTTTGCTCATGCAACCATTGCTACTGCCTGGCAGACGGCTTATTTTGTGAAGAATTTTGATAATACCATTTCTAAATTCTACTTTGTGCAGGATTATGAGCCTTACTTTTTCCCAATGGGTTCTTTCTATCAGTTTGCAGAAGATACTTACCGGTTCGGGTTCCGGGGAATTACGGCTGGCGATTGGCTGAAGGATATGCTGGAAGAGCGGTATGGGATGAAGTGTGACAGTTTTAGTTTTTCTTATGATAAGGAATTGTATAGAGAGCATAAGAAGACGGGAAATGAAAAAAAAGTATTTTTTTATGCACGGCCGGTGACAGAACGCCGGGATTTTGAGATTGGGATGCTGGCACTTTCTGAGCTGTGCAGCCGTATGCCGGAGGTAGAGGTGCTTTTGGCCGGTTGGGATGTGTCCTATCTTGAGATCCCGTTCCGGCATCAGAATCTGGGAATTGTAAGTATGGGGCAATTGTCGGAAATCTACGGGCAGTGTGACTTGTGTATGGTACTTTCTAATACAAACTTGTCATTATTGCCTCTTGAAATTATGGCGTCCGGCTCGGCGGTGGTTTGTTCAAAAGGAGAGAACAGTACCTGGCTTGTAAGTGAAGAGAATGCTGTGTTGGTGGAGTATGATCCGGCAGACATAGCGGATAAGATGGAATACTATCTGAAGCATGAAGAGGCGCTGGAGAAAATCAAAGACCAGGGAATTGCATTTGCAAAAACAACTTCCTGGGAAGCGGAAGCGAAGAAGGTGCGGGATGCTTTGAAGAAGGGAATTGAAGAAGATGCAGGATAAGGGAATACAGAGGGTAGAGGCCGTGTCAGAAGCGGGGATACAGCTTGACAGATTGGATTGGAAGCGGGAGAATCCGGCGATAGCCGTTCAGATACACGTATTTTTTACAGAGGTTATAGGAGAGCTTTTGGAAGCAGTGAATGCCATTCCCTATGCTTATGATTGCTATATTTCAACCGATACAGCGGAAAAGAAGAAGCGGATTGAGGAAGAATTTGTCCCGCACTGCACAGCCGGGCAGATCCGGATAGAAATTTTTCCGAATAGAGGAAGAGATGTTGCGCCTTTCCTTATGCAGATGAAAGACGTGATAAATGATTATAAATATATCGCCCATCTGCATACGAAGAAATCTGAGACGGTAGATTTCGGAGATCAGTGGAGACGGTTTTTGTATGAAAATGTCTGCGGCGGAAGAGCGTATCTTTTGGCGTTGTTTGAGCGGATGGAGAGGGAGGATAAGCTGGGGCTTATCATCCCGCCATTTTATCCGGTGATTGAAAAGGGAGCCAAGTGGGCAGGAACGAAGAGTGAAATAGAGCTTATCTTAAAACGTGTCGGAGGAAATGTTTTGCTGCCGAAAGAGCCGGTATTTCCGGCGGGAACGATGTTCTGGGCGAAAACAGCAGCGGTGCGGCCGCTTTTTGAATTGGGATACACCCAGGAGGATTTTCCCGATGAGGCAGGGCAAGTGAACGATACCCTTGCCCATGTGATAGAGCGGATTTGGGTTTACCTTGCCGAAGGGCAGGGCTATACGTATCGGATCTGCCGAAATGCGATAGAAGAGAAGAAAGAGGAAGAAGCTTGTGAGGCGCCGCAGAGCCGAATTATGCTGTATGCCCATTATGACAGAGAAGACCGGGTTTCCGATCTGGATCTGGAATCTCTGAAGGCAATGCGCAGCGATGTGGACGAGCTGGTATTTATTTCCAATTCCAGGCTTACGGAAAAGGAGAAAAAGAAGGTTGCCGGGGTTTCGGACCGGGTTTGGCTTCGGGAGAACAAAGGTTATGATTTTGGCGCCTGGAAGTATGGAATGGAGAGGCTGGGGTTCGATTATCTGGCAGAGTTCGGGCAAGTGATTCTTATGAATAATTCCAGCGTAGGACCTATTTACGGGCTGAAAATGGTCTTTGACAGGATGCGCAGAGAACAGAAGGATTTCTGGGGGATTACGTTGTATCCATATTGTGCCGACGGTTCTTTCATTAACGAACCTTACATTCCGGAACACATTCAATCCTATTTTGTCGTATTCAACCAGAATGTAGTGCAGTCGGAGGTTTTTCGGAATTTTTGGAAGGAATATCGTCCTTCCGATGATTTTACAGAGACGGTTGCCCGTGGGGAGACGAAGCTAACGCCAATGCTGGTGCAGGGAGGTTTTACTTATGGCGCGTATCTGCCGGAGAGCCGGGATCTGGTACAGTGGTTCCAGACAGGACAGCCCCAGAATGAGCTGGCATATCAATATGCGGTTCTGGGTTCACCGTTTTTAAAGAAGAAGGCGGTTTATTTCCTTACAATAGAGAACCGTAAGAAGCTTCTGTCTTATCTGGAGCAGCTGCCGGTTCCGGAGTGTTATGCGGAATTTTTCAGCCAGATTCCGGAAGGAGCGGAAGGCGGCTCGAATACAGAGAAAAAGCCAGGCCTGATGCTTCGGGGTGCGCGGCTATTTCGGCGGGAAGGCATCCGGGGCGTATCCCGCAAATTGTATCACAAAACATATCAAAAACTACGTGGCCCGCAGCCACAGCCGGAAAAGAGTAAATTGATAGAGTATTATACATTTGCAACGAACAGAACGCCGATTCCTCTTAACCGGGAGGAATACGAGACTCATAGGGAAGATTCAGTCAAGATTTTGAACTGGATCATTCCGGATATGGGGGAGGGATCCGGCGGGCATATTAATATGTTCCGCTTTATATCCAGGTTGGAGGATATGGGATTTCACAGCAGATTGTATCTGTTCCAGTCGCTTCTGTATCAGGACGATGCACATATTCGTGGATTTCTTGCTGAGAAGTTCCCGATGCTGGACAGCAGGGTAGAGGTTTATCAGGATGTGTCCAGTATGGGATTTGCTCATGGGACGATAGCTACCTTCTGGCAGACGGCGTATTATCTGAGGCGGTTTGAAAATACCTTGTCTAAGTTTTATTTTATCCAGGATTATGAACCGGCCTTTTATGCGCCGGGTTCTGATTATGAACTGGCAGATGCCACTTACCGTTTTGGTTTCCGTGGCATTACGGCAGGCGATTGGCTGAAAGAACTGATGACAGAAAAATACGGAATGCAGGCGGACAGTTTTGGCTTTTCTTATGACAGGGATACGTATGTGAGGAAAGAGAAAAAAAGTCTTAAGAAGCGAGTCTTCTTTTATGCAAGGCCGGTGACGCCGCGCCGGGATTTTGAGATTGGTTTTCTTGCTCTGCAGGAACTTTGCAGCAGAAGAAAGGATGTAGAAATTATCTTTGCGGGGTGGGATGTCAGCGATTATGTCATTCCATTTCCCCATAAAAATCTGGGAATCCTGCCGGTATCCAGGCTGTCGGAGGTCTATGCGGATTGTGAATTGTGCCTGGTTCTTTCCCATACGAATCTGTCTTTGCTTCCGCTGGAGATAATGGCATCGGGGTCGGTGGCAGTCTGTTCAAAGGGACGTAACAGTTCCTGGCTGGTGAATGAGACGAATGCAGTTCTTGTAGAATATAGTGTGAAAGATATTGCAGATAAGCTGGAGTATTATCTGACACATGAAAGAGAGCTGGAAGAGATCAGAGAGAGAGGAATCGCATTTGCGCAGTCTACCTCGTGGGATAAGGAGGCTGAAAAGGTAAGGGATGCGCTTCTGAAGGGAATAACGGAAGATGAAGAAAAGTAAAATCCTTATATTCGGGGGCGGTGGTTTCATAGGAAGGAACCTTGCAGGTACCCTGGCGGACCGGGGGGATTTGGTTTATAGCTTTGATAAAGCCATACCAGAGAAAAGAGATAGAAGAATAGAATATATAGCGGGAGATTTTTTTGACGATGACCATTTGGATGATGCGCTTGAGGGAAAGGATGCAGTCATTCATGCTGTCAGTACGGTTAATCCCGGCAATTCTAATAAACGCTATATGCAGGGATATGGCAGAGACTTTGTGCAGTCTGTAAAGCTGTGTGAGAAGGTCCTTTGTAATCGGCAGCGGATGCTGTTCCTTTCGTCCGGCGGGACTGTATATGGGAATCAGGAGGCGCAGCCAATTACAGAAGAGTGTTTTCCATTGCCCATTAATCACTATGGAAATGTAAAGCTGTGTATTGAAAATGTAATCCGTACTTTTAATACACAGCTCCACACGAAAATGCGGATTGCCCGGATATCGAATCCCTATGGCCCGGGGCAGGATTATACGAAAGGAGTCGGGTTCGTAGATGCGGCGCTGAAGCGGGCAATGGAGGGGGAACCGATAGAAATCTGGGGAGATGGAGAGAATATAAGGGATTATGTTTATATAGAAGATGTCTGTGCTATGCTGGTAAGTCTCCTGGAATACAAAGGAGATGAAGAAGTCTTTAATATTAGTTCCGGTGAGGGAATGAGTCAGAAAATGGTTCTGGAAGCTATTCGGGAGCTTGGGCTTACTACAGAAATCCGGTATCTGGACAAGCGCAGCGTGGATCTGCCAAGGACGGTTCTGGACAACCGGAAAATCAGGGGGATTTATGATGGAAGAATACGGAGTTTTAAAGAAGGGCTGGAAGAATATTATCGGTATCTGCAGAAAGGAATATAGAGGAATTCCTTTTGTACCGGGTCCCTGTAAGACAGAGGTGACGGAGAATGTGCGGCCGATTCAGGAGATTCCCGGTCAGGAAAAGATACAGGGTTCGGTGGCGGTACAGCTCCACCTTTTTTATGAGGATCTTCTGGAAGAGTTTAAGTGGTATCTGAAGCAGATTCCCTTTCCTTTTGATTTGTTTGTGTCTTGTCAGGAAAATGCAGACATACACAGGATAAAAAAGGTTCTGTCGAAACTCTCTCATGTGGGAAAGGTGGAAGTACGGCAGATCCCGAACCGGGGCAGAGATATTGCTCCGGTTTATATCTGGTTTCGCAGAGAATTACAGTCCTATGATTATTTCCTTCATATCCATTCTAAGAAATCCCTGTTTACCGGGAAGGAACAGACGGACTGGCGGAGACAGTCTTTGAATGCGCTGCTGGGAAGTCCGAATATGGTAAAGAGAATCCTGTATTTGCTGGAGCAGGAAGAAGACATCGGCTTAGTATTCCCGGAATATTTTAAAGAACTTACGATGTATCATTCTTCCTGGCTGACCAATGAGATGCAGGGAAGGGCATTTATGGAGGAATATGGCCTGCACATGGAAGGAAGCCTGTTCCAGTATCCGGTGGGAAGTTTCTATTGGGCAAAGACGAAGGCGCTGCAGCCACTTTTTGACCGAGCGTACACTATTGAGGAATTTCCACGGGAAGAAGGACAGGTGGACGGCACGCTTCTTCATGTGATCGAGCGGGGAATCGGGGTAATGGCAGGAAGCAGAGGCTGCCGGAGCGTACTTGTGGATACGGACGAGGGTGTGTTCCGCTTTCGTAAGAGCGTAAAGCTGTTTCGGGATTATCTTTCCGGAGACTGCCGGACGCTGCAAGAAAAGTTAAGCTCCTATCAGACCGTCTGTTTTGATTTGTTCGGCACTTTGGTGACAGAGGCACAGTGGGAGGAAAATATTTTCCCGCGTTATGAGATACGGAAAATTGTGGAATGCTTGTTAAACCGGGGAAAAACGGTTATCTGCCGGATTCCTGCCGGTTATTCCGGGCAGAAAGCGGAAGAAATCCTGGAACGCTGCGGATACTGTGCCGGAAAAATCATCCTGGTACCGGAAGAAATCGGGCGGGAGATTCCGTCGGCGCTGCCGGCGGACAGCATTTATGTGACAGATCGTACGTTTCGTTATTGGGAAGCTGTCTATGGGAAAGGGCAGGAGACAGTATGGCTGATGAACCCGAAGGATGCATATGTTTTGTCTGACGATTATGATAAATACAAAGAGATGTGGGACATCCCTGAAAAACGCCGGAAGCTGGAGGAGAGGATTAACGGATGCTGGTATAACTCGCCTTTTGCCTTAGAAGGGCCGGAAGGGATGACAGGAAAGGAAGTTGAGCATGATTACATGCCGGATTAATGGGAAAAAATTGGCAGTAGATGCCAGGGGGAAGGAAAAGCTGTTCTGTATGGAAGTTTCCGTGAGTGGAATCGGGGACAGTGAGATAGAGATTGGTGTAGAAGGGATGTATCCTTATTCCGTGAAATACGTGCCGGATGGGGAGAAGGGGGAGCTTTCTTTTTCAGTAGAAGTTGTCCTGCCGCTTCTGGAAGAAAAGCTTGTTCTTCTGATTAAGAAGGACGGACGGATGAAAAAGAAAAAAGTGAAGGCAAAGGGCGTCAAGATTGAACAGTGGACGTTGGATAAAAGCATTCTTCTCTGCATGATGTCGGGGAATGT
Organism: Dorea acetigenes; assembly: GCF_025567385.1. Taxonomy (NCBI): domain Bacteria; kingdom Bacillati; phylum Bacillota; class Clostridia; order Lachnospirales; family Lachnospiraceae; genus Dorea; species Dorea acetigenes. The sequence goes on along the minus strand of NZ_JAOQJU010000007.1, from coordinate 37,583 downwards.
GGAAAGAAAGGTTTTCTATGATATGGATGAGGCGGCGTATCTTACCACCCGGAAACAGTGGGTACTGAAGGGGTGGTTTGTTTCTGCTTACAAAGACAGCCGGATCTGCTGTCGGACTCCGGAGGGGGAGCAGGAACTTAAGTTTTACCGGAGAAGAGATGTGGAAAGTCTGGGCATTCTGGAGCAGCCGGAAATCCTTACCGGATTTTCCCTGACCTGCAGTCCGGGGAAAATCCTGCATCTGTGTATCGGAGATAGAGAGCACGGGTACAATAAAATTCATGTGCCCACAGACAGGCTTCTTTCTTATTATCATATCCGTATTGAGCAAATAGACAGAGAGGAAGCAGAGCGCAGATATGGTGAAAAAGGCATTACCTATAAGGAACAGATGGTGGAAACCGCATTCTGGGAGAGACAGTGGAACAATACAGGCTACCATTTTGAGAAAAAGGAAGGACTTCCTTGTGAAAGCAAGTCAAAATTGAGTGTAATTGTGGCAGTCAACGAGAAAAAATGGATAGATAAGATTATACAGGACAGGCAGAGCTGGAAACATGACAATATAGAACTTATCTTTGCAGGGAAGGATCTGCCGGAAGAGAATCTGCCGGGAGGATGTAAGAGCGTGTCCGGAAAAGGCGGCAAGGAAGAACTTCTTCTGCAGGGATTCCGGTATGCCTCCGGTGATTATGTAACATTTTTAGACCAGGAAGATGAAATGGAGCCGGAGTATCCGGGATATGGAAGCCGTTTGCTGGACGGAGATGTTAAGGCAGGTTTCGTCTATTCCGATTATGATTTTAATGATAAAGGAGAGTATCTTATAAAGGTCAGACGACTTTATGATATTGATGCAGAAAATAAGGAGCTTTTCTGGACCGGAGTTATATTCCGCCGTGAGCTTTGCAGGGAGTGCGGTTCATTGGGGGCGATGCGGGATGTCCTCCTTGGGAGCAGGGGAATTTACAACGATGAAGTACTGCTGCATTATGCCTGTGTGCCGGATACCTGGGGAAAAAAGAAAGGGATGCCGATTGCCTTCTATCTGCCGCAGTACCATATTACGGAAGAAAATAATAAGTGGTGGGGCGAAGGATTTACGGAATGGACGAATGTGAAGAATGGGAAACCCCTCTATGAAAACCATCATCAGCCGAGGATTCCGGGAGAGCTGGGATACTATGATCTGACTGAAGATATGGATATGCAGAGAAGACAGGTTGCCCTTGCAAAAGAGTATGGGATATATGGTTTCTGTTTCTATTATTATTGGTTTGAAGGGAAGCGGCTTTTAAGGAAACCGTTGGATCAATATTTGGAAAGGAAAGACTTAGATCTTCCTTACTGTATCTGTTGGGCAAATGAGAACTGGACAAGAAGATGGGATGGACAGGAGAAGGATATCCTGATGCAGCAGGTACACAATGCAGATACCGACGAAGCTTTTATCCGGGAAGTGATGCCTATGTTCCGGGATCCCAGGTATATTCGGATAGAAGGAAAGCCGGTGCTTCTTATCTATCGTTTCGGACTGTTTGAATATCCGGCGGAGACCATTGAAAGGTGGAGGAGAATCTGCAGGGAGGAAGGAATCGGAGAAATCCAAATTGCAATGGTTCAGGCATTTAAAGAATTGGACAACCGTGTCTATGGGGCCGATTTTTCCGTGGAATTCCCGCCGCATATGACGAATATGATGGATATGGAAGTGATTTTAGGAGAGGTGGGTCATCTCCATAAAAATTTTACGGGTCATTTATACAGTTACCGGAAAATGGTGGAGAGACTGCGGACTGTAGTAAAAAGGACGTACACTCTGTATCTGGGGTGTATGCTGGAATGGGATAATACGGCGAGAAGAAAGTACAACCCGGATATTTATGTGGATTTTACGCCGGAACTTTTCCGCATATGGCTAATCCGCAACCAGTTTTATGCAAGGCTTTACAACCCCGAACCGGTTACATTTATCAATGCATGGAATGAGTGGGCAGAAGGAACTTACCTTGAGCCGGACGAAAAATGGGGCAGAAAAAATCTGGAAATGGTAAAAGAAGTTGTGTCTTTGAAATAAAAGGCACAATTTTTTATGTTTTTGTAAAAAAATTATCGGAAATAGGATATAATGGACATAATAAAGGCAATCGCCGCAGAGAGGAGAAAGGCATATGCTTGAGAAGCTGGATTTAACAAAAAAAATGGACAAAGAAGAGTACAAGGAGAAAATGGAAGTCCTGGAGGTCAGGATTGGAAAACTTCAGCGAGAATGTAAGGAGTTGGGGATTCCTGTCATGATTGCATTTGAAGGTTACGGAGCATCGGGAAAGGGCGTACAGATTGGGAAGCTGATACAGGCTCTCGACCCCAGAGGATTTGAGGTATATGCCGTAAAGACGGAGACCGAAGAAGAGAGGATGCATCCGTTTATGTGGCGTTTCTGGACGAAGATGCCTGCTAACGGACGGATTGCTATTTATGACAGTAGTTGGTACAGGAAAGTCCTGGTAGACCGATTTGATAAGAGGACGAAGAAGAAAGAGCTTCCGGCAGCGTATGATTCGATCTGTTCTTTTGAAAAGCAGCTGACCGACGGCGGAATGGTTTTGATTAAGATTTTTCTTGCTATTGATAAAAAAGAACAGAAGAAACGCTTCCGAAAACTTATGGATTCTGAGGATACGGCATGGCGTGTCAGCGAAGGGGATCTGAAAAGAAATAAAGAATTTGAGAAATATGAGCAAATGAATGAAGAGATGCTTGTGCGGACGGATACGGATTATGCCCCGTGGAATATTGTAGAGGCAACCGACAGAAGATTCGCCACTGCGAAAATTTATTCGATTATTATAGAAACTCTGAGCAAGAAGATAAAAGAGGTGCAGAAGGCGAAAGAATCTGCAGAAAGGGAACCTCTTGAGAAGACAAAGGGTACATTGGTAGATAATATCCTTGCGCAGGCGGATCTTACAAAGACGGTTACGAGAGAGGAGTATAAGGAACGGATTGAGAAATTGCAGGATAAGATTGAGAAACTTCACGGGGAGCTTTACAGGCGGAGAATCCCGGTAGTCCTTGGATTTGAAGGCTGGGATGCGGGAGGAAAAGGAGGCGCTGTGAAGCGGCTGACGGCGAAAATGGATCCCAGAGGATTTGTCGTTCATCCGACGGCGTCACCCAATGATATTGAACGGGCGCATCATTATCTGTGGCGTTTCTGGACGGCTATGCCGAAGGCAGGGCATGTTGCCATCTTCGACCGCACCTGGTATGGAAGAGTGATGGTCGAGCGGATTGAAGGTTTCTGCACGAAGGATGAATGGCAGAGAGCTTACAAGGAAATCAATGATATGGAGAGAGATTTAACGAACGCAGGAGCAATTGTCCTCAAATTCTGGATGCAGATTGATAAGGATGAGCAGGAGCGCAGGTTTAAGGCACGTCAGGAAAATCCTGAGAAGCAGTGGAAGATTACGGATGAGGACTGGCGCAACCGTGAGAAGTGGGATCAATATGAGGTGGCGGTTAATGAAATGCTTATGAAGACGTCTACGACATCGGCTCCGTGGATTGTAGTAGAAGGAAACTGCAAATATTATGCAAGGATCCGGGTTCTTGAGTCGGTGATTGAAGCGATAGAAGAGAGATTGAAAAAGGAACAGGAATCATAAAGGGGGCTTTCTTATTATGACAATACGGGAAGAACTTGAGCTTAGGGAAATGGCCTATCTAAGCCCTTATGCGGTTTTGAGTAAGAATTCAAAAGGAAGGAAGAGAAAAGAGCCGGAATGTGATCTCCGTCCCGTATTCCAGCGGGACAGAGACCGTATTCTTCATTGCAAGTCCTTCCGCAGGCTGAAGCAGAAGACTCAGGTATTCCTGTCCCCGACAGGAGACCATTACCGTACCCGTATGACACATACGCTGGAGGTGGCACAGACTGCCCGTACGATTGCGAAGGCGTTAAGGCTGAACGAAGATTTGACGGAAGCTATTGCATTGGGACATGATTTGGGACATACACCTTTTGGACATGCGGGAGAAAGGGCGCTGAATGATATTTGCCCGGAAGGATTCCGGCATAATGAGCAGAGCGTCCGGGTAGTGGAGATTTTAGAAAAGCAAGGAGAAGGATTGAATCTGACAGAAGAAGTGGTGGATGGGATTCTGAATCACAAATCCAGCGGGACTCCGCATACATTGGAGGGAAAGATCGTACGTCTGTCCGATAAAATTGCTTATATCAATCACGATATTGACGATGCCATTCGCGGAGGAATACTGAAAGAAGGAGATCTGCCGGGAGAATATACGGCTTTGCTTGGCAACTCTACCCGTACGCGCCTGAATACGTTAATCCATGATGTGATTACCCACAGTATGAATCAGCCGGATATTAGGATGTCAGAAGAGGGGAAAGCGGCAATGACAGGACTCAGACAGTTTATGTTTGCAAATGTGTATAGAAATCCGGCGGCAAAGGGAGAAGAAGAAAAAGCAATACATATGATTACGAATCTTTATGAATACTATGTCCGGAATCCAAAACTTCTGCCGAAAGGATATCTTGATACGGTGGAGCGAAGAGGCGAGAGTAAGGAACGGGCAGTCTGCGATTATATTGCAGGAATGACGGATTCTTATGCTGTAAAAAAATTCCAGGAATATTTTATTCCAGAATCCTGGCAAAAATAAAGGAAATGAGAAAGTTTTGTCGAATATAATATAATGAGGGCAGATTTATCCCTCACAGAAAATAGGAAGAATCAGTTCTTTCCTATTAAAAAGGATGTAGTCAGCATGTATTACTCTGAAGAATTGATTGAAGAGGTTCGGTTAAAAAATGATATTGTAGATGTGATTTCCGGTTATGTGAAGCTGCAGAAAAAGGGAAGCTCCTATTTTGGACTTTGTCCTTTCCACAATGAAAAGTCTCCGTCCTTTTCTGTCAGCAGGCAGAAGCAGATGTATTATTGCTTCGGTTGCGGAGAAGGAGGGAATGTATTTACATTCTTGATGGAGTATGAAAATTATTCTTTTACGGAAGCAGTGAAGGTGCTTGCCGACCGGGCGGGAGTGGAACTGCCAGAAGTGGAATATTCCAAAGAGGCGAGGGAACGGGCGGACCTAAAGTCTGCGCTTTTGGAAATCAATAAGCTTGCGGCGAAGTATTTCTATGCACAGTTAAAATCCCCTCAGGGGGAGAAGGCGTATACATATTTGAAGGACAGGCAGCTTTCGGATGGAACAATCACTGCTTTTGGGCTGGGGTACTCTAACAAATACAGTGATGATCTGTATAAGTATCTGAAGGCGAAAGGATATTCGGATCAGCTTCTTATGAAAGCCGGGCTGATTACCATTGACGAGAAGCATGGGGCTTATGATAAGTTCTGGAACCGGGTGATGTTTCCTATTATGGATGCCAATAACCGGGTCATCGGGTTTGGCGGAAGAGTCATGGGAGACGGAAAACCAAAGTATCTGAATTCGCCGGAGACGCCGGTATTTGACAAGAGCCGGAATCTCTATGGCCTTCATCGGGCAAGGAGTTCAAGGAAGCCGTATTTTCTGCTGTGCGAGGGTTATATGGATGTGATAGCGCTGCACCAGGCCGGATTTACTAATGCAGTAGCGTCCCTCGGGACGGCGCTTACATCGGGACATGCGTCACTGATTAAGCGGTATGTGGATGAGGTGTACCTGACTTATGACAGCGATGATGCCGGAACACGGGCGGCCTTGCGGGCAATGCCGATTTTGAAAGAGGTGGGGATTACAGCGAGGGTGATTCGTATGGATCCTTATAAAGATCCGGATGAATTTATAAAGAACCTGGGAGCAGAGGCATTTGAGGAGCGCATCAGCAAGGCAAGGAATGGATTTATGTTCGGGCTGGAAATTCTGGAGAGAGAATACGATATGAATTCTCCGGAGGGAAAGACTGCATTTATGTGTGAGGCAGCAAAGAGGCTGAATCAGTTTGACGAAGAGATCGAAAGAAATAATTACATAGAAGCAGTGGCGAAAAATTATCATGTGAATCCGCCTGACCTGCGCAAATTAGTAAGCAGAATGGCAGTGCAGACAGGGCTGGCGAAGCCGGTGGAACGTCCCAGAAGTACAGTGAACAGAGAGAAAGATAAAGAAGACGGCCAGCTTAAGTCTCAGAGAATCCTTCTTACCTGGATGATTGAGAAGGAAAGCATTTTCACCCAGATAAAGAAGTATATCGTCCCGGAAGATTTTACAGAGAACCTATATCGGACAGTGGCGAGGCTTCTTTATGAGCAGTACGATGCGAAAGCAGTGAACCCGGCGCAGATTATGAATCATTTTACGGAGGAAGAAGAACACCGGAAGGTGGCGGAGCTGTTCCACACGAAGATACAGAGCCTGTCTACGATACAGGAGCAGGAGAAAGCGCTGAAGGAAACGGTGATAAAGGTAAAGGAATACAGTATAGAGACGGCGGCAAAGGAACTGGAACCTACAGATATGAGAGGGCTGCAGAAGCTGATGGAAGCGAAGCGGACGCTGCAGGACCTTGAGAAACTGCATATTTCTATTAATTAAGGATAAAATATAAACAAGCAATGAGAGGATGGACATTACATGGAAGAGAATGTTGTAAAATTCGGGGAAAAGTTAAAAGAACTTGTAGCACTCGGAAAGAAGAAGAAAAGTATTCTGGAGATACAGGAAATTAATGACTTTTTCTCAGACATGGAACTGAATGCAGAGCAGATGGAGAAGGTATTTGAGTATCTGGAAGCGCAGAATATTGATGTGCTCCGCATCAGTGCAGATACAGCCGATGATGATGACGATATGGAGATCGTCCTTTCTGAGGAAGATGAAGTGGATATGGAGAAGATTGATCTGTCCGTCCCGGATGGAATCAGCATTGAAGATCCCGTCCGCATGTATCTGAAAGAAATCGGCAAGGTCCCGCTTTTGTCTGCGGAAGAAGAAGTAGAGCTTGCTAAGCGGATGGCTGACGGTGACGAAGAAGCGAAGAAACGTCTTGCAGAGGCCAATCTGCGTCTGGTGGTGAGTATTGCTAAGCGTTACGTAGGGCGGGGAATGCTCTTTCTGGATTTAATCCAGGAGGGAAACCTGGGGCTGATTAAGGCAGTGGAAAAGTTTGATTACCGCAAAGGATTTAAGTTCAGTACGTATGCTACCTGGTGGATTCGCCAGGCAATTACCCGTGCTATCGCAGATCAGGCAAGAACCATCCGTATTCCGGTTCACATGGTGGAAACCATCAACAAGTTAATCCGTGTATCCAGACAGCTTTTGCAGGAATTAGGGCGTGAGCCTACGCCGGAAGAGATTGCGGAAGAGTTGGACATGCCTGTAGAAAGGGTAAGAGAGATTTTAAAAATATCCCAGGAGCCGGTATCTTTGGAGACGCCGATTGGTGAAGAAGAGGACAGCCATCTTGGAGATTTTATTCAGGATGATAATGTGCCTGTACCGGCAGAGGCGGCAGCGGCAACGCTTTTAAAAGAACAGCTGGATGAAGTGTTGGATACCCTGACCGAGAGGGAACAGAAGGTACTCCGTCTTCGCTTCGGAATGAATGACGGACGCGCCCGCACGTTGGAAGAAGTGGGCAAGGAATTCGATGTAACGAGAGAGCGTATCCGCCAGATAGAGGCGAAAGCGCTCAGAAAACTCCGTCATCCGAGCCGCAGCAGAAAATTAAGAGATTATTTAGATTAAGAAAGAGGCGCCTATGGAACTATCAAAAAGACTTCATGCAGTTGCAAGTCTTGTGACAGAGGGCGCCTCTGTTGCAGATATTGGAACTGATCATGGTTATATTCCCATTTATCTTATCGAGAAAGGAATCAGCCCCAGAGCCATTGCTATGGATATTAACCGGGGGCCTCTTAAGCGGGCAAAAATACATATCCGGGAACGTGGAATGGAAGAAGTAATCGAAACCAGATTGTCGGATGGCCTGTCTGCCCTGCTGCCTGGGGAAACGGACACTATGATAGCGGCAGGTATGGGCGGCGGGCTGGTTATCCGGATCCTTGACGGGAATCCTGAAGTGACACAGAGTCTGAAGGAATTCATTCTGCAGCCCCAGTCTGAGATTAGGAAGGTCAGGGAATATCTGAGCCGGAATGGTTATCTTACCGTTGCGGAAGATATGGTGGAGGAAGATGGAAAGTTCTATCCTATGATGAAAGTGGTACATGGAAAAGAGAGTGTGCATGATGAAGCAGAGCTTCTTTATGGACGAAAGCTTTTAGAAGCGAGGCATCCGGTATTGTACAGATATCTGATGCGCGAAAAAGGGATGAAGCAGAAGATTCGGGAAGGTCTCCTTACACAGGGAGGCAGCCGGAGCCGGCAGCGCCTTATGGAGTTGGAAGAAGAACTGGCGCTTACAGAGCTGGCGCTGGAACGATACCGTATCTGACAGAAGGAGGAAGAGATATATGCTATGCAGAAAGATTATAGAAATTATAGAATCCGCATATCCGGGAAGCTATGCGCTGGAGTGGGACAATGTAGGGCTTCTTGCAGGCAGGGATGACAAAGAAGTGAAATATATTTATGTGGCGCTGGATGCTACGGATGAAGTGGTAGAAAATGCGGTCCACTCCGGTGCGGACATGCTGATTACGCATCATCCTTTGATTTTTTCCGGAATGAAACGGGTGAATAATCAGGACTTTATTGGAGCAAGGGTTCTGAAACTGATCCAGAACGACATATCCTATTATGCGATGCATACCAATTATGATGTAAAGGGGATGGCGGCTCTTTCCGGAGAAAAACTGTCGCTTGAGAATGCGGAAGTTCTGGAAGTAACCAGCGATGGAGATATCCCGGAAGGAATTGGAAGAGTGGCAGACATTTCTCAGACGATGACACTGCGGGAATGCTGTGAACTAGTGAAGGAAAGATTTGGACTGGATACGGTAAAGGTATTTGGAAATCTTCAGAAAGACGTCAGACGAATTGCCATTTCTCCCGGTTCGGGGAAAAGTATGATACCGGCGGCGCTGGAGAAGAAAGCAGATGTACTGATAACTGGAGATATCGACCATCATACAGGAATTGATGCGGTGGCGCAGGGGCTTGCTGTTATTGACGCAGGTCATTACGGAATTGAACATATTTTTATCGAAGATGTGGCAGGGTATCTGGGCAGCAGGATTGCCGGAGTGACGGTAGAAAAGGAAAAAATCCGTTCGCCCTTCGTTGTACTGTAATGGATAGGCAAAAAGGAGTGATGTTCCAATGGAAAAATATAGTGTGCAGGTAGAGGACCGCGTTGTGCAGTATGCGGCGGGGACTTCGTACCGTGAGATTGCAGCAGATTACCAGAAGAATTATGAAAATGATATTGTACTGGTAATTGTAAATGAAAGACTGCAGGAATTGCAGAAAACATTACAGGGTGATTGTACTATGCGTTTTATTACGACAGGGGATCCGATTGGGCATAAGACGTATAAGCGCAGTATGAATCTTTTGCTGGTAAAAGCAGTCTATGACGTATGCAATCATGCTGATATTGAGAAGGTGAGAATTCATTTTTCGGTGGGGGACGGATATTATTGTACGGTAGAAGGGGCTGTTCATGTAAATGAAGCCTTTTTAGAGAAAGTCAGGAAACGGATGCGGGAATTGGTAGAGATGGATATGCCGATTCACAAACGCACTATCCACACAGATGATGCAGTAGCGTTGTTCAGGCAGCATGGGATGCACGACAAAGAGAGGCTGTTTGAGTATCGCCGGGTTTCGAAAGTTAATATTTACAGTATGAATGAATTTGAAGATTATTACTATGGTTATATGGTGCCAAGCGCGGGATATCTGAAATATTTTGAGCTTTATCTTTATGATGAAGGATTTGTAGTGCAGATGCCCGGAAGAAAAAAACCGAAAGAGCTGGCGCCGTTCTGCCCGGCAAACAAGCTGTTTCAGGTATTGAAAGAGTCTACAAAATGGGGAGATATGCAGGGGATTGAGACGGTAGGTGCACTGAACGACGAGATAACCAGGAAGGATTTCCGGGAGATGGTGCTGGTGCAGGAAGCCATGCAGGAGAGCCAGATCTCTGATATTGCAGACAGGATCGCAGCAAAGCCGGAAGCGAAGTTCATATTGATTGCCGGGCCATCTTCTTCCGGAAAGACCACATTTTCCCACCGGCTTTCTATTCAATTAAAGGCAAAAGGGCTTGTACCCCATCCCATTGCCGTAGATAATTATTTTGTAGAGCGAGAGGATACTCCCCGGGATGAAAACGGAGAATATGATTTTGAGTGTCTGGAAACGGTCGATGTTCCATTGTTTAACAGACAGATGACAGAACTCCTTTCTGGTAAGGAAGTTGTATTGCCGGTCTTTAATTTCAAGACAGGACACAAGGATTTTTCCGGGAAACCGAAAAGACTGGGTGAAAATGATGTGTTGGTTATTGAGGGAATCCACTGCCTGAATCCCAAAATGACGGAGGCGCTCCCTCAGGAAAATAAGTTTAAGATATATATCAGTGCGCTGACACAGCTTAATATTGATGAACACAACCGGATACCGACCACAGACGGGCGGTTGATCAGGCGTTTGGTGCGTGACGCGCGTACCAGAGGAACCTGTGCAAAACGTACCATTGCCATGTGGCCGTCCGTAAGGAGGGGAGAGGAGCAAAATATTTTTCCTTATCAGGAAGAAGCGGATGTAATGTTCAATTCTTCTTTGATTTATGAGCTCGCGGTGCTGAAACAGTATGTAGAGCCGCTGTTATTCGGTATAGAGAAGGATTGCCCGGAATACCTGGAGGCGAAAAGACTTCTGAAGTTCCTGGATTATTTTGTGGGAATCGGAAGCGAGATTGTGCCAATGAATTCACTCCTTAGAGAATTTATCGGCGGAGGATGCTTTCAAGTGTAGTCGGTAACGGGAGGCGGCCGGATAGAGTGTGAAAATGAATTGACTATTGAAAAGAGAATAGAGGACGTGTATAATAATCAAAGTTAATGAAATAGTGAAGACGGGTTTTTATGGATTTTATGCTTTGTGCATAGGAAGATGGGTGCAATTCCCACGCAGGAACGCTACTGTGATAAGCGAGAGCTTTAAGTCAGGTCTATCTGTGGAAACTCTATGTCGACCTTTCGGACTCAAGGGTTGCAGTTGTCTGACGGATATGCTTTGTGTATTGCCATAAGTATTTTGGTGTACGTTTACTTATTATACCATTTTTACTAATCATAGTAGTATTGTTTTACACGGATATTGCGTATAGAGGAAGACCATTTGAGCCGGAAGGTTCTAATGGTCTTTTTTTGTGATACAGTCCGCTCGCGCGCAAGACGCAATCTTTTTTATTTAATTAAGGAGCAGAGATGAACAAAAAGAAAAAATATATAAAAATAATATCTTTCCTTTTGTTTGCCGCAATATTCATCTGTACAGTTGTATGGGGTAAAGCAGAGGAAAGGATAGAGCCGGAAAATCCGCTGGCAGAAGAGGCGGATTTTCTTCGGGTTGATATACGCCAGAAAAATGGCGGAAGCGCACAGTCAGAAGAGGCCGGGCTTACGGGAGAAGAGTCGCAAGAGGGAGAGACGCAGGAAGAAAAAGTCTCTGATAATCAGGACAGAGAGACGGATGAGGGACAGAAGAACGAATCTGACGAAGATTCCGATAAAGAGCAGAGTGAAAACCCCAGTGAAGATGCTGATAAAGAGCAGAGCGAAAAGCCCGGTGAAGATTCTGATGAAGGACAGGAAGAAAACCCCAGTGAAGCTCCCGATAAAGAGCAGGGAGAAAAGCTCGGTGAAGCTCTCGATAAAGAGCAGGGAGAAAAGCCCGGTGAAGATTCCGATGAAGGAAAGGGAGAGAATCCCGGCGATGATATAGATGACGGTAAAAAAGACAACCCCGGAGAGAATGGAGGCACAGAGATTGAGGATCCGGGAAATGGAGATGAGGACAACGAGAATGAACCCGGCCTGGTTACCGATCTTTATAATCGGATCATCACGGTTCCTGAGCTTGAGGAAGATAGATTTGAATTTTATGTATATTATTCTGACCCTTCGGTAAATGCCAATATCAGGGTGAATTATCGTCATAAAAATGACAAAGGATCCGGCACTTATCTGAAAGCAGAGCAGGAGAAGTATTATCAGGCAGAATTGTCGCTTGGAACAAACTATATTACGATTTATTTTACGGATAAAGACGGGAAAAGGAATTACACGAGATATGTAATTACATACCAGGCAGAAAAGGCAGCGGAAGAGAATCCGTCGGTAGGAGAGCATCCTCCGGTTATTACGACTACGTTTGACAATTGGGAGGGAGACATTAAGACGAATGAATTTACATTTATCGTTACCGCAAAGACCTGGAGAGGGGAAACCATCTATGCAGATAATATTGAAGTAAAGATGGATGGGCAGCCTATCACCAATCCTACCGGATCAGGCAATTATGAATATGTGCTTCAATTTGAGCGACCCAATGTAGGTGATTACAGTAATCATGTTGTGACGGTACTTGCATGGGATAATGAGGGGAATTCCCGGTGGGTGAAGTACGATATCCGTTATCATGCACATGATGAGGGAAATGAAATCGGAAATGTTTACGTTGTGATTGATGCCACAACGGTGGGCTGCGGAATTGTGGACGAATGTGAAATAGAAATAAAATCCGGAGATACGGCGGCTGTCGCGGTGCTGGAGGCGCTGGAACAGAATGGGTATGAAGTGTCTTATGGAGGAAATCTGCAGACGGAACTTTATTTAAGAAGCATCAGCAGGGCAGACGCCTTCCGGGGCTGCGAGATAGATTCCCGGCTGGGAACCTTGCTTGAACGGGACGGCGTGGCATTTACGCCAAAAGGAACCAGAGATAAGTTGGGAGAATTTGATTTTACGCAAGGTTCCGGATGGCTGTATTTTATAAATGGAACGCTCTGTCCCGGCAAGGCAATGTCTTCCTGGAAGCTGAACGGAGGCGAGACCATCAGTCTCAGGTATACGCTGGCATGGGGGAAGGATATGGGAGTTGCTTCTTATGATAAAGGAAGCCTGACCTCTTACTGTGCTGCATGGGTAGATGGAAGTATCCATGAACTGGGACATGATTTTGTGGAAACCGGACGTGTGGAAGCAGCCGAGGGGCAGGATGGATATATAGAATATACCTGTACAAAATGTCAGGAAGTGAAACAGGAGATTATAGAGGCTCCGGAGAACCCGGATCCGGAAGAACCAGAGAACCCGGAGGTTCCGGTGGATCCGGCTGAGCCGGAAAGACCGGAAGAACCAGAGGAACCGGAAAACCCAGAGGAGCCGGATGGTTCGGGAGAATCGGGTGATCCGGAAAACCCGCAGCCGGAGCAGTAAAGACCTGAGAAGGAACCTATAAAATGACAGGAGAAGCTATGAAAAAGAAAATCAGCAGAAGTATAGCTGCAATCGGAATGTTCTTGCTGCTGTGTATACAGACTGTATATGCGCAGAATGAAACGGAAATTGCTGAGCAAATCAGCCAGACAGCATCTGCATTACAAAATAGTGCAGAATCAAAAGAAGAATATCTTTTGAGGGATGAAAACTATATGACAGCCGGGGCGGCGGGGAGTGATTGGACAGCGCTTACGCTGGCGCTTTCGGGAAAGAAGGACGCATACCAGGACTATCTGAACCGGCTGCAGGATTATGTAGAAAAGCAATATCAGGAGAATGGTATGCTGGATTCTGTGAAAGCGACGGAATACCAGAGAATTTCTCTCGTAATGCTGGCGCTCGGGGGGAATCCTCTGCATGTGGATGCCCAAAAAGAAGAGATAAATCTGATTGCCGACGGAACCTATGATTTTGTTGGGGAAAGTCTGAACCTGCAGGGGTCTAACGGATTGATTTATGCGCTGCTTGCATTGGATGCAGGAAATTATGAGGTGCCGGAGGGAGCAAAGTATACAAGAGAACAGATAACAGAGCAGCTTTTGGCCTGCCAGTGTGAAGACGGATCCTTTGCGTTAGTAGGAGACGAGCAGGGAGATGCGGACATTACTGCAATGGCAGTTCAGGCTCTTGCGCCCTACCGGGGACAAGCGGAGGTGGCAGATGCCGTAGGGAGAGCTGTTTTGTGGCTGTCGGAACAGATGACAGAAAATGGAATGATTGAGACGGGGAGCGGAGAGAGTGTGGAGGCTACTGCCCAGACAATCTTGGCTCTGTGTGCGCTGGGCATGGACCCGGCATCGGTGGAAGAATTTCATAAAGGGGATAACTTTTTGCTGGACGGGCTGCAAGTATTTCGCAGAGACGACGGATGGTACAGACATACGGCTGAAGAGGAAGAGGCAGACCGGATTGCCACCTATCAGGCGCTGCTGGCGCTGGAGGCAGTGGAGAAGCTGCGGACAGACGGAGGATGGATACTGGATTTTACAGACTATGGCGCACCTGAGAGTGTGGAGGCGGAAACATTTCCGTGGGAATGGGCGGCCGCCTCTTGCGCTGTTTTGGTTTTCATAGCGGCGTTTCTGATAATAGTGGGAAAAAGGCGGAAGGGAAGGAGAGAAAAATGCAGGAAAAAATAGAGCTGATTCAGAAAGAAATGAAAAAAGTAATTGTCGGAAAGGATGACGTCATTCAAAAAGTGTTGATTGCGGTGCTGGCCCAGGGACATGTGTTGTTGGAGGATGTGCCGGGAACGGGCAAAACCACACTGGCGGCTGCATTTGCGAAGGTATTGGGGCTGGACAGCCGGAGAATACAGTTTACGTCAGATACGATGCCGTCGGATATTATCGGATTCTCTATTTATGATATGAAGACGGGAGAGCTTACCTATAAGCCTGGAGCGATTATGACAAATCTGCTGCTTGCAGATGAAATCAACCGGACGTCAAGCAAGACCCAGTCAGCGCTTCTGGAGGCAATGGAAGAGCGGCAGGTAACAGTAGACGGAGTAACAAGAAAGTTAGAGGAGCCTTTTATTGTACTGGCGACGCAGAATCCGGCAGGCTCGGCGGGAACACAGATGCTTCCCGCGGCACAGCTGGACCGTTTCCTGATGCGCCTTTCTATGGGATATCCGGATCGGGCAAGTCAGGTAGAAATTATGAAAGACAGGCATCATACAGATCCTATGGAGCGGGTGCAGCCTGTTCTTGCGATCCCGGATTTGCTTGCGGTTACAGAACAAGTAACGAATGTACATGTAAGCGACCCGATTTATAATTATATCACGGATCTGGCAGAGGAGACCAGAAACAATCCCTACATTCAATTGGGCGTCAGCCCCAGAGGAGCGCTGGCGGTGTGCAGGACAGCAAAGGCGTGTGCATTTATACATGGAAGAGATTATGTGATACCGGAAGACGTGGCAGAGATTTTCAAGTGTGTCTGTGGACACAGGCTGATTCTCTCAGCAAAAGCGAGGCTTCATGAGCAGACAGCGGAAGGTCTTTTGGAAGAGATTCTGGAGCATGTAGATAAACCGGAGATGAAGGAGTCAAAGATTCGATGACAAAGAAAATTATTTCTTCGCTGTCGGGATGGATATTCGTATTGGGGATTTTTTGTCTGCTGGCAGTGGGACAGGGAGGACGGACGGCGTGGATCTGTCTGGGAGCGTGGGGCGTGTTCCCTGTTATATCTTATGGAATGAATCTTCTGCTCAAGAAGAAATTGGAGGCAGAATTTCAGACCCCGGCAACGGTGGAGAAGAGGGAAGGGAAAACCGTTTGTCTGCAGATAACGAATCCGTCATGGATTCCTGCGGCATGTGTGCTTTGCAGCGTAGAAATGTGTAACAGGCTGACAGGCGAACGAACAGAAGAAATCCTTTTTATGTCTGCCCCATCCCGGGGAACGGTCAGAAAAGAGCTTTCTATTTCTTCTGATAAATGCGGGTATCTGGAATTGTCTGTCCGGAAAAGTTATCTGATGGACTGGGCGGGATTTCTGCCTGTGAAATGTAGTGTACAGGCAGAGGGCAGAGTTGCCGTTTTGCCGGATACATTTGAACCCCGTGTCCTGCTTAAGCAGGAGGCGGCAAGGCAGGAAGATGCAGATTCCTGGTCTCAGGAAAGAAAAGGAAACGATGCTGCAGAAGTTTTCAGTCTGCGGGAATATGCAGAGGGGGACAGCCTAAGGCAGATTCACTGGAAACTGTCTTCCAAAAGACAGCAATTGATTGTAAAGGAAGCATCCTTCCCGGTGGAGAAATCCCTGCTTTTGTTCTGGGATAAGAATGCAGCGGCTTCTACGGCGGAGGAAATGGATGCGATGGCGGAATGTACGGTCTCTATTGCGCAGGAACTTGTCCGGCAGGGGATTACATTTACGTTGGGATGGAGCGAAGGAAGAGAAGAAGTGTTTGAAGAAATTCAGACGGAGGAGGACAATATTTCTGCAATTCCAAGGATGTTGAAATATGGCGCAGAAATTTTGGAGAATGAAGAGACGTTCGGAAGCAGCGGACGGATTTCTGCTTATGGTATAAATGGCCGGAGTTTTGGTAAAATCATTTATTTTGGGAAAACAGTGCCGGAACATGAGATTTTTGCAGGGGAGAGTGCGGTAACGATGGTTGTTTGTGACAAAGAGGTAAGTCATCCTGTTTTTCCGGTAGTAGTTTTTACGGCCGAAAATTATCAGGAAGACTTAGAAACAATAGAATTGTAGAAGAGAAGGAGCAAAATCTGTGAAAGGATTACAGATACAGGCAGAAGAACAACATAAAAAAGATACAGTGGGCTATATGCTTCTTTCCCTATTGATTACAACGGGACTTGTAAGAATCCTTTTCTCCGGGATTGCTAAGCTGGAACCCCGGTGGTGGCTCTATAGTCTGGGTGCAGGGATTGTGTGTATTTTCTACAGTGTGCTGCCGGAAAAATATCAGGATTATAGGATACCTTTTGGAGGAGGAAGTTTACTGCTTTTGATTCTGGCAGGATATCGGATGGCGAGAGATGGCTTTTATGAAATCTGTAATGAGATTTTAACATTTTTTACCGGAAAATCCGGAAAGATATATCTGGATTTCCCGGTGGACAATGAACAGGGAATTTATTATACGGCAGCTATCATTACCGGGCTTCTTGTTTTACTGGTCTGGCAGGTTGTGGCAGGAAGAAAGAAATGGATGCTCGCCCTTTTCATGGCTGCCGCCGCCGGTTTAAGTATCATCGGCTTTGCAGCAGTGGATTATGGATGGCTGCTTCTTGCGGCCGGGGCGGTGGGCTTTTGTTTTTGGCAGAAAATGCAGCCCTTATGGAAGGGAAGCAGCCTCAGAAATTGGCTTTTGTGCGCAGGAGGGATTCTTCTTTGCCTGTTTCTGGGGGCAGCAATCGGACATGCAGTGGATGTGGATACAGAGTTTCAGGTGAGTCAGTGGAAACGGGCTGTTCACAAGAAGGTCTGTGATGAGGGAAACGATGCAATGCCGGAAGGAAATTTATCGAATTTGGGACGCTTCGTGAAAACAGGAAATGATTCCCTTATTTTAACGATGGAAAAACCGCAGAAGCTTTATCTGCGGGGGATGGTGGGAGAGACTTATACCGGAACGTCCTGGGAGGGCGTGAGTGAAGAGGCAAATATAGAAGGAGAAACGCTGTTTTATTGGCTGCATAAAAATGGTTTCTATCAACAAAACAGTATCGCAAAAGTTTCGGAATTGACGGGGAATGCTGATGTGTATACATTAAGTGTTGAAAGAAAGACGGCGTGTAAAGGGCATCTATACCTTCCCTGCGCGCTGGAAGATGCCGGAATATTGGATTCTGACGGAATTGGAGAAACACCTTCTTCTTCTATTGGAATGAACCTTCCGGATTCTGCCGGAGAGAGCTACACGGTTTCTTATACGGCAGGAAGTGTGCCGGAATGGTATGAAGCGGCGGCGCTCCTGGCGGGCCGTCAGTCGGAGAATGCAGTGCAGGAGTACCTGAAAGAAGAGCAAAGTTACCGGGAATTTGTCTATAAGAATGATTTGCAGCTTACAAATAGCGCCGTAGGTGTTCTGAGCAGGATTTTTGAACAGGAGGAGACGGAAAGGTCGTTGTCGGAGGTACTGGAGCTGATTCAGGATACATTGAAAGAACGGCTTACGTACGATGAGTCCGTACAGACGCTGAATGGAAAAAATGATTTTTTGCAGTATACACTGGAACAGAGCAAATGCGGATACAGCGTACACTATGCTACAGCGGCGGTTTTGATGCTGCGGTATTTTGGCGTACCCGCAAGATATGCAGAGGGATATTATCTTTCTGCTTATGAGGCTTCCGAGTATGAAGCAGGCGAGAAAATAGGTCTTGGAGAAGCACATGCCCACGCATGGGCAGAATATTATATGGATGGAGTCGGCTGGATACCTTTTGAAGTGACGCCGGGCTACATTGATGAGGATGAGCTTCTGGAAACAGCAGCAGCCGTCTCTGACGGTATGGGGGATGGTACGGGAAATACGTTCCGGCAAAATCCGTTAAAATATGCCCCCCAGAAAAGTCCGAAGGAAGAACAGCAGGAGCCGGACGCAAGAAATGTATTCCGGTTTGAGGCGAAGAAAATACTGGCAGTTGGAATTCTGCTTCTGCTGGTTCTTATGATAGCTTTGATTTGTTGGATTATCCGTCGGAGAAACCGATTGAAACGGTTTTGGCGGCAGATTGCTGAAAGCGACAACCGAACAGCGATTGTAGAGTTATATGCCTATTGTATGATGCTGATACAGCGTTTCCGGCTTGCAGATGTAGATGCAGGAGATGAAATCCGGCAGATTCATCAGGAGGCGATGTTCAGCAGTCATGTTATGACAGAGAAACAGAGAGAAAACATGCGGGAATTTACCAAAAAGGTTCTTGCTTCCTGCAAAAAAAGAAACCGTTGGTTTCAGGGATTCAGATATCATTGGATCCTTTGGCTTTATGACTGAAGGACATGATATAAAAAGGAAAAAGGAGGAGAAGAATGAAGATGACAAGATGGAAACGTCTGCTGGCGGGTATTCTCTGTGCACTCATGGTGCTGCAGGTAAATATTCCGATGGTATCACAGGCAGCAGATGCACAGACAAGCGAAACAAAGGCAGATGATATAGAGTCTGCAGCCGTAACAGATGTGGCTCCTTATAGCGAGGATACGCAGGAAGTAACGGAAGATGGCTCGTTTATATTGTCGGCAGTAACAGAATCACAGGTATTGATTGAACCTGTCAAGGTAGACTACACAAAAGACCAGTCGGTGCAGGAAGCGCTTGCATCGTCGGGATATGAATTCGGAGGAATCCAAACAGGTTTTGTGAGTTCGATTCAAGGTGTTGAAGGAAACTTTGTGATTTTCTTTAACGACGGAGATTACACACTTGGCAGAAAACCCGGCGTGATAGACAACAAGGTTACGGTAGTTGCTTTTACAGAAAACAGTGAATTGTATTCTGTGAACATGGCGGCGATGATTCAACGTATGGGTGAATACAATGCCATGACAAATGGCGTGAAAAATTATGCGCCCGCACAGACTGCGTACCAGAACGCATTAAAGGGGCTTTACACGGCAGACAGCGGCAAAGCCGGCGAGCTGCTGGAGGCATTGAATCAGGCAATTGCTGCGTATGAGCAGGAATTAAGCAAACCGGAGCATACGTTGACGGTAGAGGCAATGCAGGGAGGAAATAAAGTAGATGACCTGGAACTTGCATTTACAGACACCTATGGAAACGTCACTACTGCAGAAGGAACATCCATCGAATTAAGAGATGGAGATTACACTTTTTCCATATCTGACGGAAGTTATAACCGGACAGAGGGAAGCGTTACGGTAAATGGCAGCACCGTACTGCCCATAGAACTTCCATCCGGCCAGTGGTTTGGCGAGGTCAGGGTTCTGAGAAATAACAGAACAGAGAACTACCCGGCATATGCGGGAACTTGTGATTTAGGAACGCATACGGCGGAATATTTTATAGAAGATGTAAATGCCAACGGTTCCATGAATCTGTATGTAGAGCGTGGCGGAGAGCTTCCGGAAGGAGCGGTTCTGAGGGCAAATTATATCGGAACCAGCGGCACAAATTATGCGTCCATTAACAGAAGCTGGGAGAGCAGCACCAACGCGTTGGCGTTCTGCATTGCAGAAGGAATGGAAGGCAGAGAAATCCCGTTAGATGCAAGGTATACAAGTGACGCCGGGTATACGATGATACAGTCTTATAGGCTTAAAATTACACGTATTCCAACCTGTTCTGACATTGTACTTAGAGATGGAAACGGAACTTCTCTTTTAACGGATTTTTCTGCTACACAGACAGAGTATACGCTGAATACAATTGATAGCGTCATTGAGGTAGAGACTTCTCCTTATGGGGAAGAGGGTTATACCATTTCTGTAGATGCTGTGCAGAAAGAATCCGGCAACCGGGTAAAATTGCAGGATGGCGAGAATACTTTTTCCGTCCGCGTCTCTTATAAAGACGGACAAAAGAACACCTATACATTTACGGTAAATAAGATTGCGGCGGCAGAGGTTACTCTTACCATGGAAGAAGGAGTAACGGCAGAGATTTTCAATGCCAATGATAATCTGGTATCTCCAAAGGAAGGAAGTACCTATGAACTGATTCCGGGAGAAAACTACTATTATGTAGGAACGGTACAGGAAAACTATCATACAAGAGCAGAATTTACCGCAGAAGCAGGAACAAGTATTTCAGTGGCGGCGCCAGAAGTAGTTGAAGGAATTTCTGATTTTGCCGCATACGATAATTCTAATAAAACAACCCGTAAGCCGTTCAGTGCTGATAAGGAATTCAGTGCGGATATCTGGCAGTACCGCTATACCGTATCCGATGCGTTATCTGCTTTTTATGCGCAGGCGACGCCCGCAGACGGATATACTGTGGATGCGGTATATAGAAAACAGACAACGGTAGCTTCTACTAATGGTGTACTTGCCAATACACGACTTAGATATGTCGTAGATGAAAGCGGCTCCGCGACATCCGTTTTGAATGTTATCAGAGCCGGCGGGTATGGCAATACGATAACACTTCATGTATTTAAAACCAGTGGAGATGTTACATATTATCAGGATTATGTCCTGGATCTGGTACGTTCGCTTCATCTAAGGTCTATGGAGGCATCTATAGAAAATGAATCCATAGCTTTTTGTGATAAGGACGGTGAAGCTCTGGAATTTGACCGGGATATTACAGATTATTATGCAGTGCTCCCGGCATCCGCTGAGAAAATTACGGTTAATGCACATTTTACAAATGAGCAGTCTGCGACAGAATATGACGGCGGATACTATGCTGTGGCTGACGGAGTGAGATATGAAGATCTTTCAGAGTTAGAATTCAGCCTGGATACATCAAAAGAGGAAGAAACGAAAGAAATCCGAATCTGTCATACGAATGAGGATACAGAATCTTCGGTATACCGTCTTGTTTTAAAGAAACAGAATCCTGTGGACGTAACATTCCGGGTAGATTTTGATGATGCCGCGGATGAGACGGCGGAGAAGCCGGAGCCGATTTTTTTTGTTGTCAGCCAGTTAAATAATGAACCGGTTTTTGCGGAAAATGGGGTATTCAGGCTGATGCCGGGAGTGCCGTATACCTATACGGTGACAGCAAATGGCTATGTGTCACAGAAAGTGACGGATTACAAGGTAGAAGCGGGCAGCGGTCCGGTACAGATTTCTGTGACGATGGCTGCGACTGCAGCCCAAAAGCCGGAAGAGTTGGAGGCGGTATGGCCGTCTCTGCGAGATGAGAATAATAATGGAATTATTAGTGCCAATACTCCGATCCAGGCAGAGGATACCGTACTGTATTGGGCAAACAAAACGGCATTTACCGGATATTGCGGGAATCCGATTCTGGTGGACGGGTATCTGTACACTTATGATAATGAACACATTTACAAGATGGATACCCTTACCGGAGAAGTGGTTCTTACCAGTCCGGATAAGCTGGTGGCAAAATCTTCTTTTTCCATCCAGCCTCCAACCTATGGCGGCGGCATGGTATTCGTAGGTCTGTCAGGCGGAAAAGTGCAGGCATTTGACGCAAAGACGCTGGAATCTCTGTGGGTATATACGGATGATTTGGGAGGACAGCCGAATAGTACGATTACTTATAAGGATGGATATGTTTATACTGGTTTCTGGAACAATGAAACAAAGGATGCTAATTATGTGTGTCTTTCTGTGGCGGACGAAGATCCGGAAGATGGATTTGAGGAAAAGACAGCTTCCTGGACGCACACACAGGCCGGAGGCTATTATTGGGCAGGCTCCTATAATTCGGATGAATTTATGCTGGTGGGAACGGACGATGGCGAGAGTGGTTACACCATCGGTTATGCCCATGTGCTTTCCATCCACCCAAAGACAGGAAAGGTGCTGGATGACATACAGCTTCCTCATGTGGGAGATTTAAGAAGCAACATTACTTATGACTGCGAAGGAGAGAATCCGACTTACGATTACTATTTCACAACAAAGGGCGGATATTTCTATCGTATTTCTGTAAATGAAGACGGAACTTTTAAAGAAGATTCTCTGAAGTATGTGAAGCTTGAGAATGGAACTTCTACTGCGTCCATGAGTACCTCCACTCCAACGGTATACAATGGAAGAGCTTATGTGGGCGTTGCCGGAAGCAGCCAGTTCGGTGCATATAGCGGCCATAATATAGCAGTTATCGATCTTGCTTCCATGGAGACTGCTTACTCGGTTCCTACACAGGGCTATCCGCAGACAAGCGGCCTGCTGACCACTGCATATGATACGGAAGGAACCGGAAAGGTATATGTTTACTTCTTTGACAATTATACGCCTGGAAAGCTCCGTGTGATTTCCGATCAGCCGGGACAGACCGAGGCGGCAGAGGTAACGCAGGAAACCAACAAGGATATCACCTATGACACAGCCTATGTGTTATTTACCCCTTCCGGGGCGCAGGCGCAATACGCGCTGTGTACACCGATTGCGGATGAGTATGGAACGCTGTATTTCCGAAATGACTCGAATCACATGATGGCGCTGGGAGCAACAATCCAGAAAATTGAAGTGACAAAGCTGCCGGATAAAACAGCGTATAAAATCGGAGATGCTTTTGATCCGACAGGAATGCAGGTAACCGCGACCTATACGAATGGAACAACGAGGGATATTACAAGAGCGGTTTCTTATTCTGAGGAAGCGCTTCAGGAGACAGATACAGACTTCCCGATTACATATGAACATGTTCTGTATCAGAATAAAGACGGAGAGACAGGAGTCGAGTATACGGCGCCGATGACAGCGATTCAGTTACAGATTGTGTCGGAGGAAGAAGCGGCCGTTATTGACAAGATTGAAGCAATCGGGGAAGTAACGCTGGACAGCGAAGCGGCAATCAAAGAGGCAAGGGCGGCTTATGATGCACTGCCAGAAGACAGTCAGGCGAAGATTGCGGATTACGCTGCTGTGCTGACGGATGCGGAAGCTGCATTAAAAGAACTTCAGAAAAATGATAATATTACCTGTTATGTCAGAGCGGAGGGAAAGACCCAGACAGAAGTTCCGCTGACGAAAGTAACGCTGAACAAGCATGAGATTCCATCCTTTGCTTCTTATGGGCTTAAGGGAGCACCGGATGATATGGATTATATCACGCCGCTGCATCTTCTTTTGCAGGCAATGAAAGACCGTGGTATGGAAGAAGAGCTTGCGCAGGTAGATATTGCTTCTGCCGGATGGATTAACAGTCTGTTTGACTGGGGAGCAGATAATCTCTGCGTTTCAGGAGGAATTGATCTCCCGGATGTAAGTTCCAAGTGCCAGGCAGAGGAAGGAAAGGTATATACCTTCTACGGCGCAGACGGAGACTGGGGCAGTTTTGGATACACTGCGTACGGTTTCTTCGGAGAATTTACCGAAGGCAGCGGCTACACGGAAAAGGGAGCTGATGAAACCTGGGAGAAAACAGCAGAAACCGGCGAGCCGGTAGAATTTACGTATCTGTACACAAGCTCTATGCATACGCCGCAGAATGGTCCATGCTACGATGCGGATGGCGGATATGCTAAGGTTTATGTAGGGAAAGACGGCGCAGAGACAGTTACGGAAGAGGATTATAGAAACGATATCACCGTCGATTCTGAAGGAAAATTTGCGGTAACATTTGATAAGGCTGGTACGTATGTGGTTTCTGCCCGTTACTATACGGCAGAAGGAATGCTGTCTGCAAGCAGTGCATATTGTAAAATTACGGTGAAAGATACTGCAGGAGATGAAGCGGCGGCTGTCATCGAGAAAATTGAAGCAATCGGGGAAGTGACGCTGGACAGCGAAACTGCGATTAAAGAAGCGCGGGCGGCTTATGACGCATTGTCACAAAACGGACAGGCAAGGGTTACAAACTATACCGTGCTGACAGATGCGGAAGCTGCATTAAAAGAGCTTCAGAAAAATGATAATATTACCTGCTATGTCAGAGCGGAGGGAAAGACACAGACAGAAGTTCCCTTGACGAAAGTAACGCTGAACAAGCATGAGATTCCATCCTTTGCTTCTTACGGGCTTAAGGGAGCACCGGATGATGTGGATTATATCACACCGCTACATCTTCTTTTGCAGGCAATGAAAGACCGTGGTATGGAAGAAGAGCTTGCGCAGGTAGATATTGCTTCTGCCGGATGGATTAACAGTTTGTTTGACTGGGGAGCAGATAATTTATGTGTTTCAGGAGGAATTGATCTCCCGGATGTAAGCGCTAAGTGCCAGGCAGAGGAAGGAAAGGTATATACCTTCTACGGTGCAGATGGAGACTGGGGCAGTTTTGGATACACTGCGTACGGTTTCTTCGGAGAATTTACCGAAGGAAGCGGGTATACGGAAAAAGGAGCCGATGAAACCTGGGAGAAAACGGCAGAGACAGGCGAGCCGGTAGAATTTACATATCTGTACACAGGCTCTATGCATACGCCGCAGAATGGTCCATGCTACGATGCGGATGGCGGATATGCTAAGGTTTATGTAGGGAAAGACGGCGCAGAGACAGTTACGGAAGAGGATTATAGAAACGATATCACCGTTGATTCTGAAGGAAAATTTGCGGTAACATTTGATAAGGCTGGTACATATGTAGTTTCCGCCCGTTACTATACGGCAGAAGGAAAGCTGTCTGCAAGCAGTGCGTATTGCCGGGTTACTGTAAAAGAAGCTCCTGTGAAAGAGGTTCCTGTAACGGGACTTACCGTAAGACCGGAGACTCTTTCTATGGAAAAAGGAACGACGCAGAAGTTGGAGGTTACGGTCTTACCGGAAAATGCAACCGATAAGTCAATAACCTGGATAAGTGATAATGAAAATGCAGCGACAGTCGATGCACAGGGAACGGTAACAGCAGTAGAAAAGGGAGAAGCGACAATTACAGCAGAAACCGCTAATGGAAGAAAAGCGCACTGCAAAATTACCGTAAAAGACACGGTCGGAGATGAAGCGGCAGCGGTGGTGAAAAAAATCGCGGCAATCGGCGAAGTAACACTGGAAAG
This sequence comes from Dorea acetigenes, assembly GCF_025567385.1. NCBI lineage: Bacteria > Bacillati > Bacillota > Clostridia > Lachnospirales > Lachnospiraceae > Dorea > Dorea acetigenes. The sequence continues at coordinate 12,028 of NZ_JAOQJU010000007.1, read as the reverse complement.
TGAAGCAGCGATTACGGATGCACGGAAAGCGTACGATGCATTATCAGAGAAAGCGAAAGAGAAGGTAACGAATTATCAGACTCTGGCAGATGCAGAAGCAAAACTTCAGGAATTGAAAGACGCTGCGAAAAAGCTTCCATTTCTTGATGTAAATGAGCAGGATTGGTTTGTGGATTATGTGACCTATGTGTATGAAAATCAGATTATGACTGGACTTAACAATACGCATTTCGGGCCATATGATGTGCTGGCGCGTGCGCAGTTTGCTATGATTCTTTACAGAATGAATGGCACGCCAAAGGTGGATTATACAACCAGGTTCCCGGATGTACAGAAAGGAGAATGGTATACGGACGCAATTCTCTGGGCCGCTCAGACAGGTGTAGTTACGGGTTATACAGATTCCGGTCTGTTCGGACCTTCTGACTATATCAACCGCGAACAGATGGCAGTGATGATGTACCGCTATGTGAATTACAAGGGCTATAAGTCGGATGCACCTGCAGACATTAGCAACTATAAAGATGCGGTTCAGGTAAGTGAATTTGCAGAAGACGCTATGAAATGGGCAGTAGGAAATGGAATCATTGAAGGAAAAGTAAATGATGACGGCGTTACCTATCGCCTCGATCCGCAGGGAAATGCGAGTCGTGCAGAGTGTGCGACAATTATTATGAGATTCAAAGAGAAATTTGAAACGGCCGGGAATTAAATAAGAGATAAGATAACAAAGGGGCTGCCAAGGCAGCCCCTTAAATAGCTCAGAATCAATAATTTCTTATGAAGAATGTTCATGTATAAATCTTTTCATAGCCTGAAAACTTTCATCACTGATTTGATGTTCCATCTCGCAGGCATCCTCGGTGGCTATCTTGGGATCGACGCCAAGAGAAATAAGCCAGTCAGAAAGCACCTGGTGGCGTTCATAAACGCTGTTTGCGATTTCTTTTCCCTTTTTCGTTAATGTGATAAAACCAGAAGGGTTTACTTCGATGCATTCGTTTTCACGTAAGTGTTTCATAGCAACGCTGACGCTTGGCTTTGAAAAGTTTAATTCGGTCGCAATGTCAATAGAGCGGACGACCGGAAGTTTTTTACTTAATATAAGTATCGTTTCTAAATAATCTTCTGAAGATCTGTTGTGACGCATGTTATCTCCTTCCTTTGTGGAGTTAATCTGATATTTCTTATATTGTAACAGTTCTTTTTGCGAAACTCAAGCCCATAAATCCATCTTTGAAATTGAAAAAAATTATCAATAAAGGTTATTGACATGCAATGAAAGTAAGCATATACTAACTACTGTAATAAAATAAATGATAATATTTATTAAAAACGAAAGCAGGTGGGTTATGATGCCTTTAACAATGGCTGAAACCGGTCGTGAGATACAGATCAGGAAAATCGGCGGGAAGGAAGAAACCAGACGTTTTTTGGAAAGCCTGGGATTTGTAATGGGTGGATTTGTCACTATCGTATCAGAGATTAATGGGAATCTGATTGTAAAGGTGAAGGATTCACGTGTGGCAATCAGCAAGGAAATGGCGAGTAAAATCATGATATGAGGAGGAAGATAAGATGGCTACGTTGAAAGAGGCGAAGTGCGGGCAGACCGTAAAAGTTGTGAAAATTCACGGAGAAGGAGCGGTAAAGCGCAGGATTATGGATATGGGAATTACAAAAAATGTGGAGATATACATAAGAAAAGTAGCACCGCTTGGCGATCCGGTAGAAGTAACTGTCAGAGGCTATGAATTGTCTCTCAGAAAAGCAGATGCAGAAATGGTAGAAGTACAATAATTTTTTTGACAAAAGGTTAGCCAAAACTAAAAACAGTTATACATATATTATTTAGGAAGAGAGGGTGAACTATGAAAGTAAAAATTGCACTTGCGGGTAATCCGAATAGTGGAAAGACAACATTGTTCAATGCGCTGACTGGTTCGAACCAGTTTGTGGGTAACTGGCCGGGAGTAACGGTTGAGAAGAAGGAAGGAAAGATTAAAGGATACACAGCGAAGGGAGAAGAAGCAGTGCTTGTGGATCTTCCGGGAATTTATTCTCTGTCTCCATATACCCTGGAAGAAGTTGTATCCAGGAACTTCTTGATTAGTGAAAAACCGGATGCTATCATTAATATTATTGACGGTACGAACCTGGAGAGGAATCTGTACCTGACAACGCAGCTTACGGAACTTGGTATTCCGGTTATCGTTGCGGTAAATATGATGGACCTGGTAAGGAAGAATGGTGAAGTGCTGGATGTGGAGCGTCTTGGCAAGGATATTGGATGCAAGGTTGTGGAAATTTCTGCTTTAAAGGGCGAGGGAATTAACCAACTGGCGCAGAGAGCGGTGTCTATTGCGAAAGCGGGAAAGAAAAATCAGCCGGCCCACAGCTTTGAAGGATCCGTGGAGCATGCGATTGCTCATATCGAAGAGGCGATTTACGGACGCGTGGAGTCCAGTATGGAACGCTGGTATGCCGTAAAGCTTTTTGAGCGTGACGAGAAAGTACAGGAAAGCCTTGGGCTTGACAAAGAGCTGCTGGCTCATATCGAAGAAGATATCGTGAGCTGTGAAAAAGAAATGGATGATGATGCGGAAAGTATTATCACAGGTGAGCGTTATAACTACATAGGAAATATTATTGAAGATTGTTATAAAAAGCGTGTGAAAAAGCAGATGTCATTGTCTGATAAGATTGACAGCATTGTAACGAATCGTTTTCTGGCGCTTCCGATTTTCGCAGTTGTAATGTTTCTTGTCTATTATGTATCCGTTACGACCGTTGGCTCAATCCTGACAGACTGGACCAATGATACATTGTTTGGCGAGTGGATTCTTCCGGCGGCGCAGGGAGCTTTGGAATCTGTAGGATGCGCAGACTGGCTGACAGGACTTATTGTTGACGGTGTTATCGGCGGTGTAGGAGCTGTTCTTGGGTTTGTGCCGCAGATGCTGGTACTGTTCCTCTTCCTGGCATTCCTGGAAGGATGCGGATATATGGCACGTATCGCGTTTATTATGGACCGTATTTTCCGTAAATTTGGTTTATCAGGCAAGTCCTTCATCCCGATGCTGATTGGTACAGGATGTGGCGTTCCGGGAGTTATGGCTTCCAGAACTATTGAAAATGATAGAGACCGCAAGATGACGATTATGACAACGACGTTTATCCCCTGTGGAGCAAAGCTTCCGATTATTGCTTTGATTGCAGGCGCTTTGTTTGACGGAGCGGCATGGGTAGCGCCAAGTGCGTACTTTGTAGGTATTGCAGCAATTATTTGTTCCGGTATTATTTTGAAAAAGACGAAGATGTTTGCGGGAGATCCGGCGCCGTTCGTTATGGAACTTCCGGCATACCATCTGCCAACTGTTGGAAATGTTCTCAGAAGTACATGGGAACGTGGATGGTCTTTCATTAAGAAAGCGGGAACAATTATCCTTCTTTCCACCATTTTCGTATGGTTTGCACAGAGCTTTGGCGTAGAAGGCGGAAGCTTCGGTATGGTGGAAGATATGAACAACAGTATTCTGGCAGCAATCGGTTCTGCCGTAGCATGGATTTTTGCTCCGCTTGGCTGGGGAGACTGGAAAGCGGCAGTAGCAGCGATTACCGGACTGGTAGCGAAAGAAAATGTAGTCGGAACCTTTGGTATTTTGTATGGATTTAGCGAAGTGGCAGAAGACGGCGCTGAAATCTGGGGAACGCTTGCAGGAGCAATGACTCCGGTTGCAGCATATTCCTTCCTTGTATTTAACCTTCTCTGCGCGCCGTGTTTTGCAGCGATGGGAGCAATTAAACGTGAGATGAACAATGCAAAATGGTTCTGGTTTGCGATTGGATATCAGACGTTGCTGGCTTATGTCGTAGCTCTCTGCGTATATCAGATTGGAAGCGTATTTACGGCAGGAACATTTGGAATCGGAACGGTTGTAGCAGTTCTCTGCGTGATTGGGTTCTTGTATCTGTTATTCCGTCCTTATAAGGAAAGCCAGAGCCTGAAGGTGCCGAAGAGTGTTTCTGCTAAAGTAAAAGCATAATTGGCAGTGTAAAATGTAACGAATATAAGGTAGTAGGAGGTATGGATATATGGGAACAGCGATTGTACTTGTTGTGCTTGCAGGAGTCGTGGGACTTGTAATCCGCAGTATGGTAAAAGATAAAAAATCCGGAAAGTCCCTGCAGTGCGGGCAGGATTGTAAGAATTGCAGCGGACATTGTCATTGATGATCCGAGGTGTTAGTATGCAGAAAGATGAGATTATAGCACGGTTAAGAGAAAAAGGTTTCAGGATAACAAAACAGCGGGAATTGCTGATTGATATTATTCTGGAAGAAAATCATTCCTGTTGTAAAGAAATCTATGTTCTTGCACATAAAAAAGATCCGGGAATCGGGACGGCAACCGTATATCGTACTGTTACTGCCCTGGAACAGATTGGGGCGCTGGAGCGTAAAACAGCGTTTCAATTATGCGGGCGAGAGAGAGAATCCCGCATCTATTGCCTTGTAGAGATGGAAGATGACACCACGGTGGAGTTAGATGATACCGCTATGGAAAGAATCATTGGAAAAGGACTGGCAGGCTGCGGGTATTCCGAAGGAAAAGGAATAAAGAATATCAGAATTATGCAGTCGAAATAGAATGCCTAAAGGAGCTTTTCAAGCTGAATTGTGAATCGGCTTGGAAGGCTCTTTTGTATAATGAAGGAGAGAAAAATTATGATTAAAATGATACTTGAGGTTGAAGGAATGTCTTGTGGAATGTGTGAAAGCCACATTAACGATACGGTAAGAAAACAATTTGAGGTGAAAAAGGTAGTGTCCTCCCATAAAAAGGGAAAGACAGAAATTATTGCGGAGGCTCCGCTTGATGAGACACAACTGCGAAAGGTGATTGGCGATACCGGATATGAGGTGAAGTCTGTCAGGGTGGAACCATATACAAAGAAGGGATTATTCTGGTAAAAGACAAAAGAAAAGCAAAGTAAATGATTCGTCGATTGACGGGAAACGCTCTGCTCTTTTATACTTGTGGCATCAAAGGAAGGAGGAAGGAACGTGGATTCAAAGGTATTTGGACAGTTCGTTGCAAAGATCAGAAAAGAAAGGGGCATGACACAGGCAGAGCTGGGAGAGCTTATCGGAGTTACCGATAAGGCAATCAGCCGGTGGGAGAGAGGAGTTTCCCATAGTTAAAGATACCACACCAAATATGATGAACCCACGCTTATACACTACCAGCTATAATAAACCGCAAGGACAGCAATTTGATACTGCTGTCCTTTCTTTTATAAAATTGCAGTACACAGAAAAAAGCTGTAAAATGATAAATATATTTGTCCTTGTAACAATTCTCGGACATTTGCCTGTTATACTATTGGCAAAAAGAAAAGGAAGTGAGGATATGAAGCAGATTTTAATTGTCGAGGACGACAGTTTTTTGAATAAGATGTTGGCCTATAACATGACCGCAGACGGCTACGGCGTGACTTCTGCCTTAAATGCCAGAACCGCAGCCGCCGCCATCCGCCAGCGGGAATTTGATTTAGTGCTGCTGGACATCAACCTGCCGGATGGAAATGGTTTTGAGCTGTGCAAGCTGATAAAGCCCCAACACCCGGACACCATCGTGATTTTCCTAACCGCCAACGATCAGGAGAGCGACCAGATACGGGGCTATGAGGTGGGCGCGGTGGACTACATCACAAAGCCCTTTGTGATCGGGGCCTTGCAGCGGAAAATCAAAGCCATGTTTGCCATGCTGGAACACCACAAACCGGCCAAGGACATTTACGACGACGGGCGGCTGTTTCTGGACTTCTCGGAGCAGACGGCTTCCCTAAATGGCAAGCCCCTGACCCTATCCCCGATGGAGTACAAAATGCTGAACCTGTTCCGTAAAAATCCCCGGCAAGTGCTGACCCGTGGGCAGCTTTTGGAAAAGCTGTGGGATATAGACGAAAGGTTTGTGGACGAACACACCCTGACAACCTCCATCAGCCGGATTCGCAGCAAGATTGAAGCCGACGGCGGCGCACCCTACATCAAGACCGTTTACGGCATGGGCTATCAATGGACGGGAGGCGAGGCAAAATGAAGTTTCAAAACCTCTCGGTAAAGCGGCTGTTTGGCCGGGTGGCAATAGGGCTTGCCCTCTCCATGTCCGGGATCACCATAGCCCTGTTTTTTGTGACAAAACAGACGGCGGTGCTGCTGACGGGCGGGGTGCTGCTGCTGTGCGCCCTTGTGGGGATTTTTGTACTGACGCAGGCGTTTGGAACGCGGCTGTCGCAGTTTACCGCTGACCTGTGCCAGACTTTAGACCACATGATCGCCGGGAATGAAGCGCCCCAGCGCCCGGAGGACAGCGAAACCCAGCTTGCCAGAATCGGACACCGGCTGGCAAGGCTTTACCAGATCATGCAGGAGAACCGCCGCCGGGTGGACGAGGAACGGCAGGAGTTACAGACCCTTGTATCAGATATTTCCCATCAGGTGAAAACGCCGGTGAGCAATCTGAAAATGGCGACGGACACCCTGCTGGAAAAGCCCATGACCGAGGCGGAGCGCACCGACTTTATCCGGGGAATCCGCAGCCAGACGGATAAGCTGGACTTTCTCTTTCAGGCCCTTGTAAAAACCTCCCGGCTGGAAACAGGCGTGATCCAGTTAGACAAGAAGCCGGGCCGCCTCTTTGATACCGTGGCGCAGGCCATGAGTGGGATCGTGTATGCAGCGGAGAAAAAGGAAATTGCCGTGTCCGTGGACTGCCCGGAGGATTTGGCCGTTTCCCATGACAGCAAGTGGACATCCGAAGCCCTCTTTAACCTGCTGGACAATGCGGTGAAGTACACCCCGGCAGGCGGGAAAATCGCTGTGTCGGTGGTGCTGTGGGAAATGTATGTGGAGATCAAAGTAGCCGACACCGGCAAGGGAATTTCCGAAAGCAATCAGGCCGCCATCTTCCGGCGCTTCTATCGTGAGGAAGAAGTACACGAACAGCAGGGCGTGGGCATTGGCCTGTATCTGGCCCGCGAGATTGTAACGCGGCAGGGCGGCTATATCAAAGTGGTTTCGGAGCCGGGCAAGGGTTCGGAATTTTCTATTATGCTGCCTACAAAATAAAACGCGGCGGACGGCCATTTCCGGCTGCCCGCCGTAAATTTTTTTGAAATGTCCGAGCGTTGTAACATTTCACCCCGATTTTCAATGAAATTTTTTGGTCGCTGTAACATTTCGCGGACATTTGGGTTTTACAATAGCCTTATCAACAGGCAGAAAGCCTTGAAAGGAGTTTTTAGTATGAGCATTTTACAGACTATCGACCTGAAAAAGTATTACGGCACAGAGCCGAACATCACCCGCGCCCTTGACGGCGTGAACTTCTCTGTGGAGGACGGCGAGTTTGTGGCCGTTGTGGGAACCTCCGGCAGCGGCAAGTCTACCCTGCTTCACATGATGGGCGGGCTGGACACCCCTACTTCCGGCAATGTGATTGTCCGGGACAAAGAGCTGTCGAAAATGAACGACGAACAGCTCACCATCTTCCGCCGCCGCAACATCGGTTTTATCTTCCAGAACTACAACCTTGTTCCCATCCTGAATGTGTATGAGAACATTGTCCTGCCGGTGGAGCTGGACGGGGACACGGTGGATCAGAAGTTTTTGGACGAGATCGTTCACCTGCTGGGGCTGGAAGATAAACTAAAAAATATGCCGAACAATCTTTCCGGAGGCCAGCAGCAGCGTGTGGCTATCGCCCGCGCCTTGATTACCAAACCGGCTATTGTGCTGGCCGACGAGCCGACTGGCAACCTTGACAGCAGGACCAGCGCCGAGGTGCTGGGGCTTATCAAGCGTACCAGCGCGGAGTTCCGGCAAACTGTTGTGATGATTACCCACAATAACGACATAGCCCGTCTTGCAGATCGGATTGTCCGCATTGAGGATGGAAAGATTGTGGAATAAGGAGGTGGAAAGCTATGACATGGCCTTTTGAAAATGATACCAGCGCCATTACAAAGAAGCTGGCAAAGGAAAGTTTGAAAAGCGAAAAGCGCCGGAATTTTATGATAATAATTGCTATTTCACTGGCAGCGTTTTTGATGTCAATGTGTGGAACATTATTTTTTGCTTTTCAGGAATCTCAAAATAATATGGCCACTTTTCAAGCCAGCTATGATAATCTGACAGAGGATAAAATTGAAAAACTTCGTCATCAACCAGAAATCGAAATGGTAGCGTCGCTTTACAATCTGGGAGAAATAAAAATGCCAGAGGGATATTCATTGTATTTGGCATATATGGATGATGCGGCATGCTATATTGCCCGAAATCAATTTACACTAAAAGATGGGACTATGCCATCTAAAGAAAACGAAATTGCAGTTGACCGTGAAATGGTGAACAAATATTTTTCTAATACTGCAATCGGAGATGAAATTTCTTTTCAAATAAACGGAAAATCACAAGATTTTGTGATTTCTGGGATTACGGAAAGCTCGACTGAATCACAGGGCAATTACTCGTGCTATATATCAAAATCGTTTGTAGAAAATAGCTCTAATTATAATCCTGCAAAATACCAAAGCTATGTTTGTTTTGCTGATGCAGATTCAACATCAAAAGAAATTCTAAAAGAAAGAATTGCTTCTATTGGAAAAGAAATTGGTGCTGATTATAGCTTAAGTTTTCTCTTTTTTAGAGAGAATATGGGATTGTCATTTGAAAATATACTAACTTTTGTAAGTTTGTCCGTGTTGGTATTATTTGCAGGTATAACGGTAATCCAAAGTATTTTCAGAATTTCTATCAATGAAAAAATAAGAAATTTCGGACAGTTACGCACTTTAGGTACAACTGCATTACAGATAAAGAAAATGATAAACTATGAAAGTAGATATTTATCATGGCTTGGAATCCCTCCGGGTATTGTTTTGGGTGCGATTGTCGGAACTGTTTTGGGAAGTAATGAATTTTCCAGCGGATTTTCCCCTATCAATATTCCTTTTGTAATGATAGGCGTTTCCATCATTTGCACTCTTATGGTGAAATTATCTGTTCGCAAGCCGCTTAAAATTGCAGCAACTACTTCCCCTATTGAGGCAGTACGATATATAGCTTATCGAAATGCTCCGATGCAATCTCGAAAACATAATAAGAAAATTTCACCTTACTCTTTAGCTCTATTAAATCTTGGACGCGATAAGAAAAAGACAGCCAGTACATTGCTTTCATTGATATTTGGAGGATTACTCTTATTTATATCTGCATCCGCAGCAGTTAGTAATACGCCAGAGCAATTTGTCCGTGAAAAGTTTTTTGTAAACGGCGGAAGCTTCCGTATATATCTTTCTGAAGAATCAGTTGGAAAAAACGAAGCAAATAATTCGCTAAACGAATCTTTGAGAGAAGAACTTTTGAATACTAAAGGAATCCAAAAGATTATACCACTTAGAGATTCAGTAGGAATGTGTCATTATTCTATCAATGGAAATGTTACTGAGGGAATGTGTGATATAATTTCGGATCAAAGTACAGAAGGTAATTTTAGCTTTGTTGAACAACATTTGATAGATGGACAAATGCCTAAAAATCAGTTTGAAGTTTTATTGACAGATGGATATATGGAACTGGGGGTTACAAAAGGGACGCCTATAAAGATTACAAATAGTGGAGAGGAAATAGAATGTATTGTTTCCGGTTTCTTTGATAAGAGCTTTGTCGGAACCGAAAACGGTACAGATGCTATTGATCCAGCGAATCTTATAATTACACAAGAACTTGCACAACAACTATTCCCAAACACAGAAAATTTTGCTTACTCATGGGAGATCATAACTGATAAAACTTATAATGATGAAATAGAATCAGCCATTCAGCAGAAAATTACCTCTAAAGAAAAGGGGCTTTCTATTTGCAGCTATAATGATGTTGTAGAGTACATGGAATCTTCTATGAACTTATTGTTTGGAAGTTTGCAAATGCTGTCATTACTAATTTTGCTGTTTGGAATAATCAGTCTAATCAATATGACGCTCTCTAACCATCAAGCGCGTAAACAGGAAATCAGTACATTACGCTCTGTTGGATTAAGCCTAAAACAATTATATCGTTCTCTCATAACAGAGGGATTGCTATATGTACTTGTTTCATTTGGAATCGTTCTTTTGGTTGGTATTCCCATAGCTATTCCTGTGAGCAAAGCTGTTGGTATTCTATTCGGTATGCCAAATCTCTCATATCAATTTCCAACAATGCAGATAGGTGGATATCTACTAATATTGATTCTTTTACAGTTGATTCTTTCTGTATGGGAAATACGGGATTTGAAAAAGCGTTCATTAACAGAACAAATGCGGGCAATGGAATGACCTTTTGAGATCGGCGGGGCGGCGTATGCTGCCCCGCTTTTTCCGCCATTTCTCAAAAAGATTTTTGAAATGTCCGAGCGTTGTAACAATTCAGCCTGTTTTTCTGTCGAAATCAAAGGCACCTCGGACATTTATAGTTCTTCCAAAAGTTTGATGATAATATTACCATTCATGGAAGAAGCAATCTGTTATTGCAATAATGCGAAATTGACGATAGAAAGTTTTTCATATCTCGGTCAGCTCAACAATTACATTACTCTGCTGATACAGCCAGTCCGCAAATTCTTTCGGGCTGGCTGTTCCTGTTTTTACAGCCTTTTTTCTCTGTAAGGCTTCTTTCTTAAAGTCGGAAAAGGCAGCCTGTATTTTTTCCAGACAGTCAGCCGGAAAGCCTGCGGTATTTTTTACCCGGTTTATTTTGTTGCGCCAGTTCTGGCATTCATTTTTATAAAGCAGGTCATAGTTATTTTCTCTTGCCCTCTCGTCAAATTCCCGCTTGTTTTGAAGCGCCTGTGCTTTGCGGCACTTGTCGCTGCACAGCTCATACCGCTGGCTCTTTGCCAGAAAATATTTCCCGCAGACCTTGCACTGCCGGAAGCAAAGCCCCCAGTCATTCAGCCTGTTCAGATAATAGGTAATCAACGGGTAGAGGGACGCATAGGCAGACACACATTCTTCTGTGCGACGGTTGTCCGGGAACCAGAGGTCAAGCCGGGTATCTTCTGATGGTGCGCCTTTGAAATAGAGGCTGCCAGCTTGAAAATGTTTCGGTTTTCCTGTCTCCCTGTCAAAGCTCATGGCTTCGTTATGGAATACCCCGGTCAGGCTGCTCATTTTATCCATGAAGCGGTCACAGGCAGCGTTACGGTCACGGGGTTCTCTGGAAAGCAGATAGCTGTTCCAGATACGGAACGCCACATACATTTTCAGAGGGTCATTGCTAAGATATTTTCCCCAGAGAAATTCGCTTGCCGCCTGCTCCAGCTCCGGCTGTTTCCATCGGTTGGAGTGGAGGGCTTGCCGCAGTGGAGAAAGCCCGTATAAGTTCCAATCTCTGTCCGTGTCACGCTCAAAGTTTATCAAAAAAGTTCCCAGCGGGCGTGTCATATCACAAAGCACCTCTGTGTTTTGGCTCCCGTTCAGCCGGAAGCGGATCTGCTGTTCTTCCCCAATCAAAATCCGCTCTTTCATTTTCTTCCTGTCCAGCGTCAGGACAAACAAAATCCTCTCAAAACATGGCTCATGTCGTATAAACTGATTCTCCATCCCTATCCCCTGCCTTTGTTTATGGTAATTATATAATTCAGTTATATCCGTTACACTCATGGTATCGCAGAATCATTGTTTTGTCAAGGATAGTACGCTATGATGATTGCAGTTGGTAATTTCGTACCGCACAGTACCTTGACAAGTGAATGACCGTCCAAAAGGGATATGACCGGCAGGAGAAGTGACGCATCCGGCGCACCAATGCAGGGAAACACCGCAGGAATGGGGCAGGAAAACGGCTTTTGGGGAAAACGGCAACAGGAAGCATTTTAACCTATTTGATTGGTAGTGTAAAGTAGTCTATGAAAAAATGGAGCTGAAAAAATGGCTCCATCGGAACCTTGAAAATTGCAGATATATTAGCTTTTGGCGGTGTCC
>NZ_JAOQJU010000066.1:0-325 GCF_025567385.1 Dorea acetigenes | reverse complement strand
CGCAACTACCTTCATTCCTGCAAGGTCAAGCTCGTCTCCTACCGTGTACTCCGTCTTCGTCGGTGCTGTTACCGTAATGGATTCCAGAGTAACAGGTTTCGCTTCTTCTTTCACCGTAACCTTAAAGGTCGCTGTCTTTCCTTCATATGTTACCGTTACTGTCTGCTCTCCGGTTTTAGCCTTATCATAGCCGCTTACTTCGTATCCTTCTGTGATTTCTTTTTCTTCACCATTGCTGTATTTTACAGTAACTTTCATTCCGTCAAGGTCAAGTTCTTCCCCTGCCGTGTACTCCGTCTTCGTCGGTGCTGTTACCGTAATGGAT
>NZ_JAOQJU010000065.1:0-328 GCF_025567385.1 Dorea acetigenes | reverse complement strand
AGCTTTAATAGCTCGTATAAAACTATATGTTTTGTGCGGGCTTTTTTCATGCCTAAAAAAATTTTTAAATTTTTTCGGTTTCAACTTAGCAAATCACACCTGCCGTTCCCTATATGGTGCGGAAAGAGGGATAACCACTTTTCACGTCGTAACGGAAAGGGGGTGCGATTGATGAAACCGTCTGACTTCCAGAAAACAGTTCAATGCCGTTTTGAAAGTTGTTTGAAGAAAGTTGTCCGACATGTTGTTAAGGACTATCAGAAGAAATTAAAGCGACGACAAAAGGAAGAAACGCTTTTTTGTGAACTTCCAGAAATCGTTGTAGAAA
>NZ_JAOQJU010000064.1:0-398 GCF_025567385.1 Dorea acetigenes | reverse complement strand
CTGCATCCGGTAAGATACAGATAACGCTTATTGGAAGAACCAACACAGAACATCCAGGAAGATTTGATATTCTCACTAATCTTCACCAGCATGTTAATGGTAATCTCTTTTGCATCCGTGCTGATGGTTCCGTCCGGAATGTCTACATAACCTCCGGTCATGTTCAGCACGTCAATGCCGTCTACCTTGGCACTCTCCAGAGAATTATTCAGCTTACCGCTGTGGCTGTTCCCTGTCAGGTCTTTCAATGTGCCATCCTCATTCTTCGTCATATCCCAGTGCAGAACCAGATTCTGGTTCTCATTTTCCGCCGCCTGCACGGAAGAAACCGGAACTGCCGTCAATGTTACGGCCGCCGCCATAACAATTGCCGTAAAACCCGCAAATGCAGATTTTAC
>NZ_JAOQJU010000063.1:0-404 GCF_025567385.1 Dorea acetigenes | reverse complement strand
AGCGGAGAGTATATGACTGGCCTGATTGACAATTATAAGATTGTAAGTCGTGTTATGACGGCGGATGAGATTGCAGCAGAGGCGCTGAAATATGTAGAAAAAGATGTATTGAAGGCAGCCATTGATGCAACAGAATCTGTAGGAAATCAGGATGAATACACAGAAGCTACCTGGGAAGTATACGCAGAAGCGTTGAAGGCTGCAAATGATATTTATGCAAGCAATACGGCAACGCAGGCAGAAGTAGATGCAGCAGCGGCTGCTCTTACCAAAGCACAGAATGGGCTGAAAGCGCCGGAACCGGAGCCAGTTGTGGTGGAATCCATTACGGTAACAGCACCGACGAAGACGGAGTACACGGCAGGGGAAGAACTTGACCTTGACGGAATGAAAGTTACTGTAAA
>NZ_JAOQJU010000062.1:0-525 GCF_025567385.1 Dorea acetigenes | reverse complement strand
TTTCTGCCATTTTGTTCACTCCTTATTCTCTAGATTATATCTCAAATCCTTGAGAATGGGGTGTCAACTTTTTTTATACCACATCACATCCCGCTCTATTTCCGTCAAACCTTCCGGCAACTCAATACTGCTTAGGCTGCTGCAGTTACTAAATGCATACTGACCTATGCTTGTCAAACCCTCCGGCAGTCCAATACTGCTCAGGCTACTGCAATCGGAAAACACACTCCTCTCTATTTCCGTCAAGCCTCCTGGCAGCTCAATACTGCTTAGGCTGCTGCAGTTTCCAAACGCACGAAAGCCTATGCTCGTTATCCCTTCCGGCAAACTAATACTATTTAAATCCTTACAATGCTCAAATGCGCAATCTCCTATATTTATCACATCTTCCGGTAAATTTATGCTTTCCTTGTTTTTAGGCACAAATATAAGATTCTTATACTGATGTGGTATAAAAAAAGTTGACACCCCATTCTCAAGGATTTGAGATATAATCTAGAGAATAAGGAGTGAACAAAATGGCAG
>NZ_JAOQJU010000061.1:0-597 GCF_025567385.1 Dorea acetigenes | reverse complement strand
TCCAGCTCCTTTCTCCTTCTCTCCGCTTCTTCTTTCATATCATCAATCATCAATTTCACCGTATTTTCATCCATTTCCCGCAATGCATCTGAAAACATTCTAATCCCCTCCTCAGGATTCTGCCGAAAATATGCTATATCTTCATAGAGTTCTGCAAACCATGGATATTGTTCCACCACCCGCAGAATATGCTCCGGCTTATCTGACCCTATAAAATACAGCCACGCCTCCAGTTCACTCATCTTTTTTGTATCGTCTTTATTATCCTTTATTTTAAAAAAATTATCAAGAGCTATGATATAAAATTCCTGCAAAAATTCCATTTTCAAACCCGTGTCAAACTCAAACCCTCCCCGGTGCAGATAACGATCCTCCATCTCTTTCACTTCTTTTGCGCTCTCTTCCATTAGCACAATGGTGTAAACCTTCTGCATATCACAATAGGTAAAGGCCTTCCCCTTGGCGCGCCGCCGCCGCTCATACTGCCGCATCACCATATCACTTGAATAGCAGGACATACGCTGCCCCGGAAAGTAATATCCGATTTTTTGAATCTCTACATCTGCCAATTCTCCCGTCTCAAACTCCACAATAATA
>NZ_JAOQJU010000060.1:0-664 GCF_025567385.1 Dorea acetigenes | reverse complement strand
CGAGATGGTCGGCTGAACAGTTATCATTTAGATATTTCTTATATGCGGTTTTCAAGGTACATTGCAAAACAAATATTTTTTGCAACGGATGCTTGCATCTGTCTGCCTAAAAATATTTTGTTTTATAGCGTGCCTGCACGCGACCGAAAGAACATAGTTCTTGAGGTGCAATGTAAGACACTTGACTGATGTTTATCAGTCAGTGGAGAATACGAGAGTCGAACTCGTGACCTCCTGCTTGCAAGGCAGGCGCTCTCCCAACTGAGCTAATCCCCCATTTTGGTTTTGTATTGCAATGGGCTTAAGTGGACTCGAACCACCGACCTCACGCTTATCAGGCGTGCGCTCTAACCGGCTGAGCTATAAGCCCATTTTCCAAAAGAGTCCTAAGCCTCTTTTCTTTTTTAACCTGGCGGCCACCTGCTCTCCCACACCGTCTCCAGTGCAGTACCATCGGCCGCTTGGGTCTTAACCATCGTGTTCGGGATGGGTACGGGTGTTTCCCCCAAGCGCATCGCCACCAGGAATCATTACCAGCTTTTGACAGCTTGATAACTCAACAATAAACAACAACCCTTACTTTTCCCTTTAGAAAGGAGGTGATCCAGCCGCACCTTCCGATACGGCTACCTTGTTACGACTTCACCCCAGTTATCGGTCCCGC
>NZ_JAOQJU010000006.1:113566-132955 GCF_025567385.1 Dorea acetigenes | reverse complement strand
GAAATTATGACCGGTCTTACTCCGACCCACTTTGGACCGACAGATACCCTGGCACGTGCACAGTTCGCACTGATGCTGTACCGTATGGAGGGAGAACCGGAGGTTACTACCACAACGGCTGCATTCCCGGATGCTGGTGAAAGCTGGTATAAGGATGCTGTTATCTGGGCGAACCAGAATAAGATCATCACAGGATATACGGACTCCGGTTTGTTCGGACCGGCGGATCCGATTACCCGTGAACAGATGGCAACGATTATGTACCGCTATGCGAACTACAAAAAGTGGGATGTTACGAAATCTGCTGACCTGAGCACCTTCCCGGATGCATCCAGCGTAAGTGCATATGCAAAAGACGCGATGGCCTGGGCAGTTGCAAATGAAATCATTCAGGGAAATAACGGACGTCTTGACCCGCAGGGAAGCGCTGTACGTGCACAGGCGGCTACAATTATTTCCAGATTTATAGCGATTTATCCGGTGTTTGAATAAAACAATCGCGGAAGAAACAACAATAATAAAAGGAAGAGACTGACGGAAAATCGACAGTCCTAAAACAGGGGAAGGCGTGACTCGCATGAGTCACGCCTTCCCCTGAAATCTTTTCAGGTTTCATAAAGAAAAGTCCTGAAATAATTTTAGCACAAAAACTCCATCACAAAATCCCCAATATTTATTCATATTATATAAAAATATTCCGTTTTTCAGTTGAAAGCCTGTAGCAATAACCGTATAATGGAATCAGGCGTTACTCTTTATCTAAGACGTAACAAAACCAAATTATTTAAGTAAGGGAGGAAACAAAAACATGAAATGGAAGAAACTTTTATCCGGTATCCTGACCGGAGCGCTTCTATTCACTTCCGTTTCACCAGTTTCTCTTGCAGCAGAAACTGATGATACGGGAAACGGCACAGCCAGCGTACCGGTTGCCGTTGCTGAATACAGATTTGAAGATAATCTGTATAACAGCATGGCTGAAAACGATGCTGCTGTACCAATAACCACCGGCCTGAAAAACTATAGCGGTACCCCCACCTATGTAGAGGGACGTACCGAAGGCAGCAAGGCGATTAAGCTTGGAGATTTCGGTCTGCAGCTTAACAAGAAGAACCTCGGCAAGAACTTCACGGTATCCGCATGGTTCAAAGCTGACGGTACATTTGCCGAGAACCAAACCTTGATGTTCTTAGGTTATCACAACCCGGAAAAATGGATTAGCATCGCCGGAAATAAAAGCGGCACCGACCAATTAAAGGTCTGGACAAGCGAAGGTACCCAGGGAGCTGAATTCTACCGCTGGATTACCTTGAATAATCCGACCTTAAAGGCTGGAGAATGGCATTGTATCACTCTGACCCAGTCCGATAACGACAATACCGTTAAAACTTATATCGATGGCGAACTCTACAATACCAGCAGAGGCGCTTACGCTCTGGACGGTGAAAATCAGGATATCTACATCGCTGTCAATAACTGGGACGCAGAATTCGCCGGTGCAGTCGATGACGTAAAGGTTTATGACCAGACCTTAACAGATACCGAAGTATACAAGTACTGCTATGATGTGAAGGTTTCTAACCAGGCACTGACAACTTATGATTTTGACGACTTCGCTGCTAAAGCCGATGATGCTGCTACTCTCTCCGACGGTACCAGAGATATCTCTCTTGTAACAGTTGGAAACGGACAGGCTCCATCCCTGACAACCGACTCTGACAGAGGTCAGGTACTGCGGACCGTTCGACAGGGCACTGGCGATAATGGCCTGAATAACATCGGCTATGCACAGCTTCCATCCAATCCGTTTGAGAAAATGGATACCAGCAATGGTCTGACTTTGAATTTCTGGGCAAATACCCAGGGAACCGCAGGCGGCAACCGCTGTATGATTGATTTTGAGATTGCTCCTGCTGCGACAGGCAGAGCCGGGACCTTTGCTTTTAACCAGAGTATGGTTTACTGGAACACAACTGATCAGGATGGCAAATTCGCAGACTACAACGTAGGAGGACTTGGGCTGAGTACGGCAAACACCTGGAAAATGGTTACCATGACCTTAACGGAAGACGAAATTGCTTTCTATAGCAACGGTCAAAAAATCAATCACACCGTATCCAGCGGTTCAGAAGACCTTGCAACCTTACTGGCAGAACTGACTGGCAACAGCGATATGACCCCCGAAGACGGCACAAAGATCCGCCTTGGCGCCAGCATGGCAAAATACTGGATCGGTGCAGGCGCACTTCTGGATGATATTTCCTTCTTCGGTAAGGCTTTAACTGCCGCTGAAGTAGCACAGTTGTACGACGAGACAGCTACTTCTGAGCTTGCAACCGGAATCACAATTTCCAGCGATGACGCAACAGTAAATGTTGATAAGACTATGCAGCTTACTGCAACGCTGGAACCATCAGGTGCAACAGGCGCATCTATGGTAAGCTGGAAGTCCAGCAACGAAAAGGTTGCAACGGTAGACCGTAATGGTTTACTGACTGCTCTGGCCGCCGGAACCACCACAATTACGGCATCCATCGGTGGTCTCGTTTCTAACGAACTTACCATCACAGTAGAATCAATTCCGGATATTGATTCTCTGGAGGAAGGCTATTATCTGGCTGTCTATACGACAACTACACCGTTCTACACAGGAAATTATTCCAACACTGATCAGGAAACACAGAGCGTATACTTTGCAGTCAGCAAAGACGGCAAGACCTTCGATGTACTGAACAACGGCGGTGGTGTGATTTTTGCTAAAGAGGGAACACTGAAAATCACAGAGCCGAAAGTCTTCAAAGAAAACGGCACCTTTACCGTTATCGCCCGCGATGCAGACAAATCTCAGGGATATCATGAATTTACATCTACAGACGGCGTAAATTTCTATGATGAATCCATGATGAGCAAGGCATCCCAGACTTCAGGCGTATTAACTCCGTCTTCCTTCAAGCTTATGCTGGATGGCGAGAACCTTCTGGATACAGATACGAACCTGACTCTCGGAAATGCAGTAGAACTGACAGAAAAAGAATATACTTACATCGTAAACAAACTGGGAACTGTTGTAAATAACGGACTGGAAGCTCTCGAAGATAAGACAATCCGGGCTGGCGATACACTTACAGAAGAGGATCTGGCTGAGAGCTACCCCACCGCAACCGCAACCTATACCGACGGCTCTACCCAGAATTTCAACATCGACTGGAGTGGCGCTTTAGATGGTGTTGACCTTTCAGCAGAAGGTACTTACACTGTAACGGGTAAAGTCGTACAGACCAAGTATCTGAACAACTTAAAAGAGCTCAATGGAAGCACACTTCCGGAAGATGATCCGGATAACGAGAACACGGACTATCCGACTAACTATGATCCGGATACTAAGACCGTATACTATGACGAAACCAAGTTCGTTGAGGGTATGGCAGATCCATTCATTTTCTGGGATGAACAGACCGGTTACTACTATATGACAGGATCCTATTTCCCAGAAGACGGCGATGAAATTGACGCAAGTGATAATTGCCAGCAGTATGACCGTGTCGTATTAAGAAGAGGAAAAACTCTGGAAGAATTACAGGATCGCAGCAAACAGGTAACTATATGGAAAGTCGGCAACCAGGGATATGAGGATCGCAATGGAACCCAGCAATCCCGCGGTTATCGTTATATCTGGGCTCCGGAAATCCATCGTGTAGGAGACAACTGGGTCGTATACTTTACCGAAAGCCAGAACAGCCGCAGTTTATTTGGTATCTACTGCCATGCACTCGTATTACCGGGCGACCAGGATCCATATGAAACAGCTTTAAAAGCTTCCAATGAAGCTTCTCAGTGGAAAGATTACCAGATGCGCGGCGGCACAGGCCTTACAAATGCAATTGTGAACTCATTCTGTCTGGATATGACTTACTTCAAAGATGAAGTAAACGGCGAGAGCTATGTAATCTGGGCATCAACTGCTTACGGAAATTCCAGCTTATACATGGCTAAGGTCAATGAAGAGAAACCATATGAATTAACTTCTAATATTGTACTGTTGACGCAGCCCGAATATGGTTGGGAGCGTATCCGCAATATTGTAAACGAGGGTGCAACCGTACTTCAGAAAGATGGTACCATCTACCTTTGTTTCTCTGTTTCCGGAACTGGCTCCATGTATTCCATCGGTATGCTGACGGCTGAAGGAGGCTCTGACCTTCTGGCTGACGGAGCATGGACAAAGACTCCTTATCCGCTCCTGACTTCCCGTGATGTAAGCGGCGAAGAAGGCCCCGGACATAATTCCTTTACCGTAGATAAAGATGGCAATGTAATCTTCGTATACCACGCAAGACCGACAAGCCACAACTATCAGATGTGTGGATGGGATGGAACCAAATCTACTTACAACAGTGAACCTCTGAACGACCCATGCCGTCACGCTAGATTAAAACGTGTACACTGGGCATCAGACGGTACTCCGATTCTGAAAATGACTTATGATGATGAGTTATTAGAAGAGAACGAGACTATCTCCTTAACGATTACTGTAAAGGAAAAAGAAGAACCATCCGAACCATCCGTAACGTCTATCACAGTAAAAACTGCTCCTGAGAAAACGGAGTACAAGATCGGCGAAGAACTGGATCTGAGCGGAATCGTTATTGAAGCAGCTTACGATGATGGAACAAAGAAAGAAATCGACATCAAGGATTGCACAGTAACTGGTTTCGATAATACTAAGGCAGGAACACAGAAAATTACGGTTACTTATGAAGAACAGACCACAATCTTTGAGGTAACTGTAAAAGAACCATCTGTAACTTCCATCACAGTAAAAACTGCTCCTGAGAAAACGGAGTACAAGATTGGCGAAGAATTGGATCTGACCGGAATCGTTATCGAAGCAGCTTACGATGATGGAACAAAGAAAGAAATCGACATCAAGGACTGCACAGTAACCGGTTTCGATAACACCAAGGCAGGAACACAGAAAATTACGGTTACTTATGAAGAGCAGACCGTAACCTTTGAGGTAACTGTAAAAGAACCATCTGTAACTTCCATCACAGTAAAAACTGCTCCTGAGAAAACGGAGTACAAGATCGGCGAAGAATTGGATCTGACCGGAATCGTTATCGAAGCAGCTTACGATGATGGAACAAAGAAAGAAATCGACATCAAGGATTGCACAGTAACCGGTTTCGATAACACCAAGGCAGGAACACAGAAAATTACGGTTACTTATGAAGAGCAGACCGTAACCTTTGAGGTAACTGTAAAAGAACCATCTGTAACTTCCATCACAGTAAAAACTGCTCCTGAGAAAACGGAGTACAAGATTGGCGAAGAATTGGATTTGACCGGAATTGTTATTGAAGCAGCTTACGATGATGGAACAAAGAAAGAAATCGACATCAAGGACTGCACAGTAACCGGTTTCGATAACACCAAGGCAGGAACACAGAAAATTACGGTTACTTATGAAGAGCAGACCGTAACCTTTGAGGTTACAGTGACGGAAGCGTCGAAACCGGATGATGCAAATAAGAAGGAGCTTGAAAAGGCAATTGAAAATGCCGCGAAATTAGAAGCGGATGATTATACTGCCGATTCATGGGAAGCATTCCAGGAGGCTTTAAATAAGGCGCAGGCAATTCGGGATAAAGAAGATGCAACGCAGAAAGAAATTGATGATGCAGTTGCAACGCTTGACAAAGCAGCAAAGGCTCTGGAAAGCAAAGAACTTCCATACGTAGATGTGGTGGAAGACGACTGGTTCTACAATGCGGCATACTACAACTACTTTGCAGGAACCATGACGGGTACAGATCCTACGCACTTCTCACCATATGCAACGCTGGTACGTGCGCAGTTTGCAACCATTCTTTACCGGCTTAACGGTGAACCGAAAGTAGAGTACGAGGCGAAGTTCCCGGATGTACCGGACGGACAGTTCTATTCAAAGGCAGTTACCTGGGCAGCGGATGCGAAGGTTGTTACCGGATATACAGATTCCGGCTACTTTGGAACGAACGATCCGATTACCCGTGAGCAGATGGTAGTTATGATGTATCGTTATGCGGATTATAAGAAATATGATATCTCAAAGACGGCAGAGCTCAGCAGCTTTTCCGATGCAGAACAGGTAAGCGGATTCGCAGAAACTGCTATGAAGTGGGCAGTAGAAAATGGAATCATTGAAGGGAAAGAAAATACAGATGGTACTTACCGTCTTGACCCGCAGGGTAGCACAAGCCGTGCAGAATGCGCGATTATTATCCAGAGATTTATGGAGACATTCGGTGATTAAATAAAGCAATTTTCTCTGAAATTGTCGATTAATACCGGGTTTTAATCCCTGATATGTAAAGAAGAGACATTCCTACAGAATTCAGATTTTTTTAACTTTGAATTCTTTTGTGGAATGTCTCTTCCTTTCATTCTTCTTTTATCTGAATAGCAGGGTGATAGGTCTGAAAAAGCTCATTCCTCCAACTGGGGTACAAAAGGAAAGAACGGAGGAGGGTGGCGCTAATATGAAAGTGGCCCGAAGAGGCGGCAATGTTGCCAGCCTTACAAGGCAGGCGTTGGAAGCAGAAAAGACAGATGGCGGCGATAAGTAAAAAGAGCGGGAGTACAGCCAATCGGGCGAACCGAGAAGCTGTACTCCCATTTTTGCTGCATTTTCAACAGACAGCCCTTCCTCATCTGCAAAGAGGGGCTGTTGCCAGCCCCTCTTTTTGTTGTTATTACTTGTCCCGTAATTGCTTTATTCAAACACCGGATAAGTTTCTATAAATCTGGAAATAATCGTAGCCGCCTGTGCACGTACAGCGCTTCCCTGCGGGTCAAGACGTCCGTTATTTCCCTGAATGATTTCATTTGCAACTGCCCAGGCCATCGCGTCTTTTGCATATGCACTTACGCTGGATGCATCCGGGAAGGTGCTCAGGTCAGCAGATTTCGTAACATCCCACTTTTTGTAGTTCGCATAGCGGTACATAATCGTTGCCATCTGTTCACGGGTAATCGGATCCGCCGGTCCGAACAAACCGGAGTCCGTATATCCTGTGATGATCTTATTCTGGTTCGCCCAGATAACAGCATCCTTATACCAGCTTTCACCAGCATCCGGGAATGCAGCCGTTGTGGTAGTAACCTCCGGTTCTCCCTCCATACGGTACAGCATCAGTGCGAACTGTGCACGTGCCAGGGTATCTGTCGGTCCAAAGTGGGTCGGAGTAAGACCGGTCATAATTTTCTTATCATATACATTCTGTACATAATCGTTGAACCAGTCTTCGCTGTCGACATCATCAAAGATATCGCTAACCGCCTTTGTTGAAACCGTTACCTCAAAGGTTACAGTCTGATCTTCGTAAGTAACTGTAACTTTCTGTGTTCCTGCCTTGGTGTTATCGAAACCAGTTACTGTACAGTCTTTGATGTCGATTTCTTTCTTTGTTCCATCCTCGTAAGCAGCTTCGATAACGATTCCGGTCAGATCCAGTTCTTCGCCGATCTTGTACTCCGTTTTCTCAGGAGCAGTTTTTACTGTGATGGACGTTACAGATGGTTCTTCTCCCTTTACAGTAACATAAGTACCATACTCCATTTTCCATCCATCATATTTTGCTGTTACCGTAGTTGTAAGGATTGCTGTACCTGCTTTTACGGCTGTTACCTTGCCGTCAGCATATGTCGCAACTTCCTCATTATCAGAGCTGTATTCTACGGTTACGCAGTTTTCCAGCCCTTCCGGAATCGTGAATAAAGCTTCACTTTCGCCCGGCTTGTACTCCGCATCTTCCTTCGGAGCCGCTGCTTCAATCTTGGTCCATGGATCTTTGTAATCTTCCTTATAAACCAACTTGCTAACTGCGGTCCTGATTTCCTGTTCAATATCCGCTGCTTCCTGCTGTGACTTCACGGCTGCCACACGCTCGTCGATGCCTTCCAAAGCATTCTGCAGAGCCTGATATGAATCTGCTTCAAAGACATCTGCCTGCATTTCTTTCGCTTCTGCTACCACTGCCTTCAGAAGTGTAAGATCCAATGCTTTTACCGTAACAGTATATTTTGCTTCTGCTGTCAGAAGTCCATAAGACGCTGTAGCTGTCAGAGTTACCTGTGTATCCTCATCAGAATTCAATACCTTTCCATCTGCAGTAATAACATCTTCATTGTCACTGCTCCACTTAATATCAAATCCATCTGCGCTCTTCACAAGATTCAGATCATACACAACAGCATCCAGAGACTCATTCTTATCGCCAAGGATGTCCAACGCTTCTAACTTCTTCTGCAATACATCTGCATCAGATAACTGAACCTGGTCTTCCGTAAGAGCAGCATCATAAATTGTGAATTCATCAACGCTTCCTGTGTAATTCGGGTCTGCTGACCAGCAGGATTTTCCGATAAATCCAAGAACGCCATTCTGCGTACCATTTGCTACAATTGTAGCCATCGTCTTCGTAGTTACAAGCGGTGATCCTACCAACGCACCATCCACATAGATAGAAATGGTTCCATTATCGAAAACCATCGTTACTGTATAATAGGTGTCTGCGCTAAATGATTTATTTGCAAAATTGTACAGGCTCTCAGAAGAATCTTTGATTCCTGCACGAGGTACATTTCCGCCAAAGAACGGAGCATAGAACAAATAATTCGTTCCGGTAGACTGTGCCTTAGAACCAATACAGAACAGCCATGCATTATTTAATGTTGTTCTCGCATACTTTGCCTGGATTGTGAACTGTTCTTTATTTGTCAGTTTCTCATAAATACTTGTCGGGAAAGTAACATAGCTGTCTGCTGAGTTAATCTTCAGCACAGAACGGTCTCCATCCTTCTCATAAGAAGTTCCGTTCGGATTCACAATTGTCGCGTCAAAACCATTGCCGGACGTATCCGCTACAGCCGCGCCGCTTCCGCTGTTCATCTCATATTTTGCTACAACCGGAATCTCTGTCTCGTCAAGATCAGATACTGTTACCTGCGTCTCTGCATTTTTCGTTGTACCTCCAACTTTCACGGTTGTCGTAATTGTTGCCGTACCGGCTTTCACACCTGTAACTGTTCCGTTTGCCACGGTTGCTACAGATGCATCACTGGAGCTGTAGCTAATCTGTGCGTCAGATGCAGCAACTCCGACAGGCAGAACCACATCCAGTTCCGCACTTCTTCCTGTATAAACAGAAAGTTCTGCATTTACGGTAAATCCTTTTTCTGCAAAAATATCTTCCGGCGCTGTCGTATCATAGAGCGCATATACCTGGTCTGCCGTCAGTGCTTCGTCGTACACCTGAACTTCATCTACCAGACCATTGAACAAACCATCTGCATCCCAATTTGTAACACCAAGATAAAGGTCACTATTATCCTGATTCAGAGAAATCGCTGCTCCTCCTGATCCCTTTGCTTCACCGTTAATATAAAGCACCGCATCATTGCCGGACTGTGTATAAGTAACCAGAGACCACTCGTCCTTCGCTAACGCCACGCCAGTAAATGCCGCTTTCCAGGCAAAATCACTGCCATTATTGGACCACAGCTTAATATTTCCCCCGCCGCCGTCACCGGCAACGGATGACCAATATTCTGAAGCGCCTTTCGGTGCACCCATAAAAATCAGACTACCGTTATCCACCAGATTCTGTGTCGGATTCACCCAAAGAGATATGGTATAGGCATTTCCGATTTTACCAGTATTCATCTGCAGGCCATAGTCTCCAAGCTTAACTGCCTGTCCGCTCTTACCTGTGTCATATGTAATCGTTCCGCTGTATGCACCGCTGTTCGCCTGTGTCTTTGCCGTACTTCCATCAAGAGCATTTTCAAAGGAAAATGTCTTAATCGGCTGCGGAGCTTCTGCCGCTTCTGCCTGGATTGTCCCTGCTCCCGGCAGCACCGTGGCAACCGTCATCGCAGTGGCAAGAAATGCAGAAAGTAATTTCTTATATTTCATAATAATGCCCCTCCTTTATAATGTCTTACCTTTTTCAACTACCCGGATCGTAATCTTCTCTGTCAGCGTCTTGCCATCCTCGGTATAAGTAACCGTCAGAGTCTTATTTCCGGCTTTGCTCATATCAATCTCATCAGCATCTGTAGTGAAATCTGTAATCCATCTTGTATCGCCATTTTCATAGGTTGCTTTAATACGAATATCATCCGTATTCAGTTCACTTCCTACTGTATACATACGTTTTGTCTTCTGTACTTTCATAGAAGAAACCTCAGAATCTGTATCTACGTTGAATGAGCATGCCTCTGCCGCCGGATTCTTGGTAAGAACCAAATCACCGTCAACGCTTGCCAGATAGTATCCCGGCTTATAGACACTCTCAAATGTCACGCCATATCCTGCAAAGCCTTCCAGCGTGCGGAATGTAATTTTCGCTCTTCCAGTATCATTGTCATCCCAATGCTGCGCAAGAGTAACCTCACCGGAATCTTCTACTGTAATATACATACCAGGCTTATTATAAGACTGGATAGATACATATGCGTCATTATCCGGATCTGCCAGGCCTAATTCCAGTTCCCATTTTGCGTCGTCTTCCTTCGCATCATCACTTACCAGAACCTGCTGCGCATTATTACCTACCTTCGGGTATTCACCGTCATTTGTTGTATTGGTAAATTCATTGTGTGCAATATATGCGCCTGTTGCATCCGTAATCTGCGTGCTCACACCTGAGATACCTGTCGATGTCTCTGTAAACAGATCAATAGAACCATCCTCATTAATATTCAGTTCTTCTACACATGCAACACGGCGGTATCCGCTTCCGTGCGGAAGTGTACCATTATGGTATACAAAATAATCCTGTCCCTTAAAAGTAAATACTGCCATGTGGTTTGTATTTGCTGTTGCCGTCGGCGTCATAATCCTTCCACCAAACGTCCAGTCATTATTCAAGAACTGCTCATAGGTATCACAGGTAGCATATGCCATCTCTTCACGCCAGTTCGTCGCAAAGAACATATAATACTTGCCATAGTAATTGCCATTCTCGTCCTGACGGCGGAAGTAATACGGTGCCTCAGTATAGAAATAAGTCCTGCCATCATCAGCGGTCCATGTAGAGTTACTGTCATTCATGCCCTGCTTTCTGTCCACACCATTAATTCTTCCAATAGAAATATCATAGCCAGAACCATAGCCGACAGACAAATTATTAGGATTACCATCTCTGTCTTTGATGGAGATCATATCTTCATTCAGCTCACAGTTAAAGAAACGGTTGTTACCCCAGCCAAGAACACGGTGTTCCACGCCGTCTACCGTCTCAATCCAGGCAGTCGGGTCAATGTCTTCCCAGGTATGTACTCCATTTGGTGTATCAATATTTCTTACCAACGGTTTACCAATATCGGTAAATGGTCCTGTCGGGCTGTCAGATACGGCAACACCAATACATTTGCCGCCGTTCACGCTGCTGTTTCCTTCTGTGCAGTAATAGAAATAATACTTATCCTTATACTTCATTACCTGAGCCGCCCATGCTTCATGATTGTTCGCTGCCCATGAAACATCACCGTTCTCCATAATAATACTCTCATACTTCCAATTCACCATATCGGTAGAAGAATAGCATCTCCAGTTTGGCATCCAATAGCCTTCCCCGCTCGCCGTATCATTACCAACATAAGCATATACCGTATCTCCATCTACTAAAATAGACGGATCACCGCCATATACTCTGTTTCCATTCTCGTCAAATCCGAGGAACGGGTTGCCAAGCTCGCTCTTCGCAAGCGTTGTCTCGACAGGCACCTGCAGCTGCTTTTCATCCGATTTGCTGTCAATCGCAGAAACTGCTATTGCAGAAACAGGAATCATGGAAACTGCAAGGATTGCTGCCAATAGTTTCTTTCCTTTCATAAAAACTCCTCCTTTACATATAGTCAATTAAGTATATCACACTTTCACATAAAAAGCCCTTGATTTTTCTATCTTTTTTGTTTATTTTTTTACTTTTTTTTCTTGACATCCTCCCTCCGCGGCACTATAATAAAGCAAAAGCAAGAACCGATGAGCAAGAGTAGTAGTCTTGACGGCGTATTACCAGAGAATTACGGATTGGTGGAACCGTAAGAATATCAGTCAGGGTGAATGGACTTGTGAGGGCAAACTGAAATCAGCATCCGCTGACGTAGGGGCGACGGCTTCCGACCGTTATCCCGGAACATGTATGATAGTACATGGCTGAGAGCATTCTGTTATATGAAAGCATTGGAAAGCTGGCAGGCTTCCCACAGGAAGTATACAGAGTGAATATAGGTGGCACCGCAGGAATATCTCCTGTCCTATGAAATACATAGGACAGGAGTTTTTTGTATGTAGGAAAGTTTTCATTTTCCTTATAAGACGCTCCACAAGATGTACTATCCAATTCAATATTTGAAAGGAAGGTAAAAAATCATGACAGACAACAACAAAATCCCTTACAAAATTTACTTAGAAGAAAGTGAAAGGCCAAAGCAGTGGTACAACGTCCGGGCTGATATGAAGAATAAGCCCGCACCGCTTTTAAACCCGGGTACGTTAAAACCCATGACTGCAGAAGAACTTAACCACGTCTTCTGCGATGAACTGGTAAAACAGGAGTTAGATGACACGACCGCATATTTTGACATTCCGCAGGAAATCCAGGACTTTTATAAAATGTACCGCCCCTCTCCGCTGGTGCGCGCATACTGCCTGGAAAAGGCGCTGGATACACCGGCCAAAATCTACTACAAGTTCGAGGGGAACAATACCTCCGGAAGCCACAAGTTAAATTCAGCTATTGCCCAGGCATACTACGCAAAAAAGCAGGGACTCAAAGGCGTCACCACCGAGACCGGAGCGGGTCAGTGGGGAACTGCCCTCTCTATGGCATGTGCTTATCTTGGTCTTGACTGTAGGGTATACATGGTAAAATGCTCCTATGAACAGAAGCCTTTCCGCCGGGAAGTTATGCGTACTTATGGGGCAAATGTAACGCCTTCCCCATCAGAATCTACCCAGGTGGGCCGCAAGATTTTAGCAGAGCACCCGGGAACCTCCGGAAGCCTGGGCTGTGCGATTTCCGAAGCTGTGGAAGACGCAACCACCCACGAAGGCTACCGCTACGTGCTTGGCTCCGTTCTTTCCCAGGTTCTCCTGCACCAGTCTGTTATCGGTCTGGAAACGAAAGCTGCTCTTGACAAATACGGCATCACTCCGGACATCATCATCGGCTGCGCCGGAGGCGGTTCTAACCTGGGCGGACTCATTTCCCCATTCATGGGAGAGAAGTTAAAAGGCGAGAAAGATTACCGTATCATCGCCGTAGAACCGGCAAGCTGCCCCAGCCTTACTCGCGGAAAATATGCTTATGATTTCTGTGATACCGGAATGGTATGCCCGCTGGCAAAAATGTACACCCTGGGCAGCGGATTCATCCCGTCTCCAAACCACGCAGGCGGTCTCCGCTACCATGGCATGAGTTCTGTACTCTCCCAGCTGTATGATGACGGACTCATGGAAGCCGTATCTGTAGAGCAGACCTCCGTTTTCGAGGCGGCAACCAAATTTGCACGCATCGAAGGAATCCTTCCCGCACCGGAAAGCAGCCATGCAATCAAGGTAGCCATGGACGAAGCCCTGAAATGCAAAGAAACCGGCGAAGCAAAGACAATTGTCTTCGGCCTCACCGGAACCGGATACTTCGATATGGTAGCATATGGTAAATACAACGACGGGGAAATGTCAGATTACATCCCAACAGACGAAGATCTTGCTGTTGGATTTGCAGGATTACCGAAAGTAGACTAAATTCTGAATTATCGGGCTGCCGCTAACGGCAGTCCGTTTTTTTCCCTTTCTTCAGCCTGCTCTCTTCCTCCATCTTCCTCAGCGCCTCCTCCAGCTCTTCTTCTTCCTCTGCCCTTTTCAGGAAGTCTGCATCCTTACTCTTCACATGTGGAATCAGCTTACCGGCAAATCTTCCTTTTCCCCGGTTCTTTATATAGAAGAAACCGATGACAGAAAAAACAACTGCCCCAATGAAATTGACAAGCAAATCCTTCATCGTATCAATCAGGCCGATATCCAGGTAGCCGCCCAGCCCCAGGCTTTCTCCATTTACCGCCACATCATAGATATTGTTAATGCCGGTCGGCGTATTTCCACCCGCCGGATCCAACATCACAGAGGATATACTATGTACAATGGTATCTTTCTGCATATCCAGATGAAAAAACTGATCCATA
The DNA here is from genome assembly GCF_025567385.1 of Dorea acetigenes. Taxonomy (NCBI): domain Bacteria; kingdom Bacillati; phylum Bacillota; class Clostridia; order Lachnospirales; family Lachnospiraceae; genus Dorea; species Dorea acetigenes. Next base: position 118,720 of record NZ_JAOQJU010000006.1, on the reverse strand, counting down.
CCAAACTCAAAAAATTCCCATATTACCCCTATTGTCATCGAAAAACAGAAGGCTACTATCGCCATAAATACAGGCGATAATTTAAACGAAAATTTTTCATTTCTGTTCAAAATATCCACCAGAGAAAAGCCGATTGCCGCCATCAAAAAACCATTCAAGGTATGAAGAATCGTATCCCACATCGGAAATTTAATATAATATTCCTGTATCTCTCCCAGAATCTCCGCCGCAAATATGAAAATCAACAGGATAATCTCCAGCCCTGTAGGAAGCTCTATCTTAAGATTTACCTGAAGGAAGCTGGGAACGATTAAAAGCAGAAGTGTCAGCACGCACAAAAATACATTTTCAAAGTTCCGGTTAAATATCTGCAGAATCATTACAGCAATGACGAGCAAACGTAAGGTTACATACACAATAAAAGAACTTCTGTGCTCTTCACGCTCCATCTTCAAAGCCTTCCCCATTGTTCTCAGTTTTTTCCTTAGTTTCATAGTCTTCTCTCTTTCGTTTTATTCTCTTATTCCGGAAAGCTTAATTCAGGAAAGCTTCCACAATTACGCCTTCCGCCTCTTCTTCCGACATTCCCAGCGTACGGAGCTTTACAAGCTGCTCATCATTAATTCTTCCGATTGCAGCCTCATGTACAATCGCTGCATCCAGATGCCGGGCATTGATTTCCGGGATAGAGCTGACCTCTGCATGATCCATAATAATGGAATCGCACTGTACGTGTGCGTGGCATCCCGCATTTCCTACAGCCTTCGGATGGAAGACCTGTCTGGAATTTCCCTTTGCCACCGACCGGGATACTATCTGCGCTGAACTCCCCTCGCCATTCAACTGTACTTCCATATTTGACTCCGCCGTCTGGTTATCGTGGGTCATCAGCTTCTCCATCACATATAATCTGGCATTTTTCCCCAATACCACATCCGTTTCCCGCTGTGTAGAATCCACTCCCTTTATCTGCGCCGTATCCAGGGTGAAAATTGCATCTTCCTCCAGAATAATCTTCGTCACCGGATTCAGAACTCTTGCTCCACTGCCTTCCCCTTCTCCATAATGCTTCTCTTCATAGCGCACATTCGCGCCTTTTCCTACATGGAATGTATGGATTCCATCATGGCGGCTCTCATTACATCCACTGTTATGGATACCACATCCGGCTACAATCGTAACTTCAGCGCCTTCTTCTACAAAAAAATCATTGTATACCACATCTGTCATACCGGAAGCATCCACTACTACCGGGATGTGTACCTGTTCTCCTTTTGTCCTGCCGTCAATATACACGTCAATCCCCGGCTTGTCTTCCTTCTTCTTAATCTTAATATGCTCACTATCTCCATGGCAGAGAGCAATCCCGTTATGTCTCAGATTATAAGCGCCCTCCTGCTTAAATCCGGCGCCATCAATTTGTTTTAATATTTTCTCCGTAATTCTGTCTAATAATGCCATCTCTCTTCACTCCTATCTTAGCATTCCATGCATGTGCAGACCGGGCCTTTATCAAGCAGCGCCGGTAAAACCTCATCCTTGGGTCCAATGGTTTTAATCCTGCCGTCCTCAATCACCATAATGCGATCTGCCATCCGGATAATTCTCTCCTGGTGAGAAATGAGTATCAGCATCTCTTCTTTTTTCTTATGGATTTTCTCAAACTGATTCACCAGCATGGAAAAGCTCCATAAATCAATTCCCGCCTCCGGCTCATCAAAGATGCACAGCTTATGAGCTTTGGCAAGCACCGTTGCAATCTCCAGGCGCTTCATCTCGCCGCCGGACAGAGTTCCATCCACCTCCCGCTTCAGATATTCTCTCGCGCAGATACCTACGCCGCTCAGCATTTTACATACCTCATTCTCCGTCAGCGGTCTGCCTGCCGCCAGGGAAAGAAATCTCTCTACCGTCATTCCTTTAAACCGGGGCGGCTGCTGAAATGCATAGCCGATTCCCGCATTTGCCCTATGGTCAATATCATAAGCGCTGATATCCTCACCATCCAGGATAATCTGCCCGGAATCTGCCTTCTCGATTCCCATAAGCACCTTCGCCAGGGAAGACTTCCCTCCCCCGTTCGGGCCGGTGATTACCAGCATCTCACCGTTTTCTACTGTAAAACTTATATCCTCCACAATGCTTCTGTCTATCCCGTTTTCCTTTACCTTAAAAGTCAGGTTCTTTACTTCCAGCATATCTTTAATCCTCTCCTTCTATCTTCTCTAACGTATATGTCTTATAGCCTCTGCCATCCAAATTCTTCCACTGGAAAACGCCATCCTTCAGCACCATATAACTGTGTTCGCTTTCTGCTTTCGGAATAGAGACAGATCCTGGATTGACATACAGCTTTCCCTCAAACAGCTCTGCCGCCGGAATATGAGTGTGCCCATGTAAAAGTACGTCTCCCGCCTTTAACATCGGCGGATTCTCCATATTAAACTGATGTCCGTGGGTAGCAAATATCATTCTGCCTGCGTCATAAAGAATGCAGTATTCCGCCATAATCGGAAATTCCAGTACCATCTGATCCACTTCCGTATCACAGTTGCCCCGCACACAGAGAATCTCTTCTTTTATGGCATTCAGCATACGAATCACTTCCGTCGGCGCATACTCTCTCGGGAGCGCATTTCTCGGTCCGTGATAAAGAATATCTCCAAGAAGAAGCAGCTTCTCCGGCTTCTCCTCTCTATATCTCTCAAGCAGCTTCCTGCAATAATAAGCGCTGCCGTGAATGTCTGACGCTATCATTATCTTCATAATCCATCGTTCCTCTTTTATTCATTTTATCCACTGATTATCAGTATATACTTTTCCTTCTCACAAGTAAAGGCTGACATTTCTAAAGAAATCCTTACGTCTTCGTTAAGTTTTTGTAACTTCTCTTGAGTCCTCTCCCAAAACGTACTACAATAAGATACATCCTTGGGAGGGATTTTTATGAGTATGAATAACACAGACACCAAGAAAACAAAAAGTGTTTTTGATGAAGATTTTGAAGTAATATACGAAGGCGACCTGCCTGATTTTTCAGAAGAGCCTGCCAACGACGGTTATAAAGATGTACTTTCTCAACTGGCAGATCTTGACGATGATACGAAAGACATTGACTATCTGGAAGAAAACCGCACCCGCCCTATGCGTCCGACTGACACACAGAAATATATGGAAGCACAGAAAAAAGCACGCGGGGAAGGCAAGAATCGCCGGAAAAGCCGCCGGATTCCGAATCTTTTCTCTCCGGCAGCAAAGATACTAAAGTCCGGGGGCAAAGCCGCCGGGAAGACACTTGGCAAGACGACTTCTCTTTTGCTCCGCGCAATCACGCTGGTTCTGATTGCGGCAATTGCCATCCTTCTGGCATGGAACTTCAAAGCCAACTACCTTCCATACGGGAGCATATCCGCCATGATAGCAGAAAGGAATTACATTCTTGCCGCCTACCTTGGAACTGCATTGCTTCCATTATTAATAGAAGGAATTGCATTCCTTGCCGTATTATTCGGAGGACGTTCTGCCAAGGACCGGAACGGACATCGGACAGACACCGGGAACGGATTATTATCTTTTCTGATTATTTACATCGGCTCCGTCCTTTCCTCCTATTCCTACACTAGAATACCAGTCTCACCCGCGCCGCTTCAGGGCGTACAGGGAGCATTATACGTATATGGATCCCTAAACCGCACTTTGTTTATCCTATGCGCCGCCGGAGTGATAAGCTGCCTGGCACGGAAGTTTGTAAAATAACAGGAAAAAAGCCGGTCTGCTGCTGCAGGCCGGTTCTTTCTATATGATCCTTTATCGGAATACGGTTGTGGATGTTGTCTTTCCTTTCATATTCTGTGCACATCCCGCAATATTCATAATCCTGCAGGCATTTACTACAGCAAAGTATTTGCTGGCGCCGGATTCGGGCAGCTCTTCATTCAGATGATACCAATTCATACCAAGGAATAATGTAAAGACCAAAAATACGATTGCTGCATAGAGCCACAGATCGCTTATCACGCCTGCTGCCACGGTCATAACACCCGCATATGCCACTCCCACGCTTAATACACATCCTGCCTTCTTCATAAACGATTCTCGCTTTTCCGACAGCCAAAAGAGCAGCGCCACATAGATTACAATTGCCAGCCAGAACACCGCCATATGCTTTCCGGTAATGGCCTGCTTTCTCGTACTCCCCATAGACATATCCTCAGCTATCCTCATCACTGCTGCCGCCAGCGGCGATAGCAAAACGGCTTCTATATGGAAAATTGCCAGCAGTATCTTCACATTTGCAGTAAAATACATTGCTATATAACAGAAAACTGCCACAATGCCAATGCCGACAATCCAGTAACCATCCACATTGGCTAACAGCCAATCTCCCGCCAACGCCGCAGTTACTGCACTTATGAAATATCCCCACAGGAGCATTCCTGCCAAATTACGGTTACACTGCCGGGGCGTCAGGATTTCTTTGGTAATATCTTCCTTTCCGATCTTCTCAAATCTCTCCTGCCATACGTTCTTATTCTCTCCCAATATCTTCTCATCTATCTCAGCAAAAGATAATTCCCTCAGACAGATTTCCTGACAGACTTTCTCCGTTTCACGAAGCATTTGCTCTTCTTCGCCAATCTGCTACAGACGTTTATCCATAATTTCTTTCATACTGATATTTCCATCATTTAATTTCTTAATATCTGCAATGGAAATCCCCAAAGTTCTCAGTACTTTAATCCGCTCCAGACTTCTTATATTCTCTTCGGAATATTCCCGGTAATTATTTTCCTGGTTTCTGATTGGCTTCAAAAGCCCCTCTTCCTCATAATAGCGTATATTGGCCCTCGTCATTCCTACACGCTGCTCTACTTCCTTAATTTTCAGCAGCCTCTCTGTCTTACCACTCTCCTGCGTCGGGCTTATATTCGCCCAGCCCAGTATATCTGCCAAAGAAATCTTATCAATCTCCCCATTCCATTGTTCATGGGTATATATCGCTTTATAAGATTTTTCCGTTTTTAATACGTTCCCCTTTTTCCTGCAATAGAAAATTTCAACCTCTCCAAAATAGTTCCAGTTCGCCTCCGGCCCTGTCTTATCCAGACTGATTAACAAAACATAATCCTTCGGGATTGGCACGCCGGATACACT
>NZ_JAOQJU010000006.1:2500-113316 GCF_025567385.1 Dorea acetigenes | reverse complement strand
GTCTTCGCTGTCGACATCATCAAAGATATCGCTAACCGCCTTTGTTGAAACCGTTACCTCAAAGGTTACCGTCTGATCTTCGTAAGTAACTGTAACTTTCTGTGTTCCTGCCTTGGTGTTATCGAAACCAGTTACTGTGCAATCCTTGATGTCGATTTCTTTCTTTGTTCCATCATCGTAAGCCGCTTCGATAACAATTCCGCTCAGATCCAGTTCTTCGCCGACTGTGTATTCCGTTTTCTCAGGAGCAGTTTTTACTGTGATAGACGTAACGGATGGTTCGGATGGTTCTTCTTTTTCCTTTACAGTAATCGTTAAGGAGATGGTCTCGTTCTCTTCTAATAACTCATTTTCATAAGTCATCTTCAGAATCGGAGTACCGTCTGTTGACCAGTGTACACGTTTCAATCTAGCGTGACGGCATGGGTCGTTCAGAGGTTCACTGTTGTAAGTAGATTTGGTTCCATCCCATCCGCATTTTCGGTAATCGTGGCTTGTCGGTCTTGCGTGATATACGAAGATTACATTGCCATCTTTATCTACGGTAAAGGAATTATGTCCGGGTCCTTCTTCACCGTCCACGTCACGGGAAGAGAGAACTGGGTAAGGACTCTTGGTCCATGCACCCTCCGCCAATAAATCAGTTCCGGCCTTTGCTGTCAACATACCAATAGCATACTCAGAACCGGTACTTGCAGCAGAGTAGCACAGGTAGATGTTGCCGTCTTTCTGAAGGACGGTTGCGCCTTCATTTACCGGGATGCCTACATTTTCCCATCCGTATTCCGGCTTTGTAATCATTACGATATCGGAAGTCAGTACCCATGGGGTATCCTCGTCTATTGTTGCCATATACAGGCGAGAGTTTGTATAGGTGTTGGAAGCCCAGATAACATAGGACTTTCCGTTTACTTCGTCTTTAAAATATGTCATATCCAGGCAGAATGAATTGTCAATAGCTCCTGTAAGGCTTCCGCCGGAGTTAGAACCTCTCCGTACCTGATAATCCTTCCACTGTGATGCTTCCGTGGCAGATGTCAGTGCAGTCTCATAAGGATCCAGGTCTCCGTCTAATACAAGTGCGTGGCAGTGGATATCGAAAAGACTGCTATGGCTTTCTGTGAAATGTACAACCCATTTGTCGCCTATGCGGTGGATTTCAGGTGCCCAGATGTAGCGGTAGCCACGATCAACATTTTGCCCCTGAGCATTTTCATAGCCCTGATTGCCGGCTTTCCAGATGGTTACCTGATTGCTTCTGTCCTGAAGTTCTTCCAGTGTTCTTCCTCGTCTCAGAACAACACGGTCGTACTGCTGGCAGCTATCATTTGCGTCAATTTCATCGCCATTTTCCGGGAAATAGGAGCCTGTCATATAGTAGTAACCGGTCTGCTCATCCCAGTAGATCATTGGATCCGCCATACCTTCTACGAACTTGGTGCTGTCATAATACACCGTTCCGGTAGCCGGGTCATAGTTATCCGGGAAGTCAGGATTGTCATTAGCCGGGTCATCTTCCGGAAGTGTGCTTCCATTGAGTTCTTTTAAGTTGTTCAGATACTTGGTCTGTACGACTTTACCAGTTACAGTGTAAGTACCTGCTTTTGAAAGGTCAACATCATCTAAAGCGCCGCTCCAGTCGATGTTGAAATCCTGGGTAGAACCGTCGGTATAGGTTGCGGTTGCGGTTGGGTAGCTCTCAGCCAGATCCTCTTCTGTAAGTGTGTCTCCGGTCTGGATTGTCTTGTCTTCCAGAGCCTCTAATCCGTCATTTACAACAGTTCCCAGTTTGTTTACGATGTAAGTATATTCTTTTTCTGTCAGTTCTACTGCATTTCCGAGAGTCAGGTTGGTATCTGTATCCAGAAGGTTCTCGCCATCCAGTATAAGCTTGAAGGAAGACGAGGTTAATACGCCTGAGGTCTGGGATGCCTTGTCTGTCATGCTCTCATCATAGAACTTAACGCCATCTGTAGATGTAAATTCATGATAACCCTGAGATTTGTCCGCATCGCGGGCGATAACGGTAAAGGTGCCGTTTTCTTTGAATACTTTCGGGTCAGTAAGCCTCTGGGTTCCCATTTTGGAGAAGATCACTGCACCGCCGCTGTTCAATACATCGAAGGTCTTGCCGTCTTTGCTGACTGCCAGGTATACGCTTTGTGCTTCCTGGTCGTTGTATGCTTTGTTTGCATAGAACGGTGTGGTTGTCGTATAGACAGCCAGATAGTAGCCTTCCTCCAGAGAGTCAATATTCGGAATTGATTCTACGGTGATGGTAAGTTCGTTAGAAACGAGACCACCGATGGATGCCGTAATTGTGGTGGTTCCGGCTGCCAGAGCAGTCAGTAAACCATTACGGTCTACCGTTGCAACCTTTTCATCGCTGGACTTCCAGCTTACCATAGATACGCCTGTTGCTCCAGCTGGTTCCAGCGTTGCAGTAAGCTGCATGGTCTTGTCAACATCTACCGTTGTGTCATCGCTGGAAACTACGATTCCGGTTGCAAGCTCAGAAGTAGCTGTCTCGTCGTACAACTGTGATACTTCGCTGGCATTTAAAGCCTTGCCGAAGAAGGAAATATCATCCAGAAGTGCACCTGCGCCAATCCAGTAATTTGCCATGCTGGCACCAAGGCGAATCTGGGTTCTTCCATCGTCAGGAAGAATACTTCCATTACCTGTCAGTTCTGCGAGCATGGTTGCCAGTTCTTCTGTACCGGAGGTTATGGTGTGGCTGATTTTTCGACCATTGCTATAGAAAGCAATTTCGTCTTCCGTTAAGGTCATGGTAACCATTTTCCAGGTGTTTTCTGTACCCAGACCAAGTCCGTTTACATTGTAGTCTGCGAATTTGCCGTCCTGATCAGTTGTGTTCCAGTAAACCATGCTCTGGTTAAAAGCAACGGTTCCGGCTCTGCCTGTCGTAGCAGGAGCAATCTCAAAATCAATCATACAGCGGTTGCCGCCTGCGGCTCCCTGGGTATTTGCCCAGAAGTTCAGAGTGATGCCCTCCACATTCTGTCTCTTAAAAGCATCCTCGAAAGGATTGGTATCAAGCTGTGCGTAGCCGATGTTATTCAGGCCATCATCGCCAGTGCCCTGTCGAACGGTCTGCAGTACCTGACCTCTGTCAGAGTCGGTTGTCAGGGATGGAGCCTGTCCGTTTCCAACTGTTACAAGAGAGATATCTCTGGTGCCGTCGGAGAGAGTAGAAGCATCATCTGCTTTAGCAGTGAAGTCGTCAAAATCATAAGTTGCCAGTGCCTGGTCAGAAACCTTCACATCGTAGCAGTACTTGTATACTTCGGTATCTGTTAAGGTCTGGTCATAAACCTTTACGTCATCGACAGCACCGGCGAATTCAGCATCCCAGTTATTGACAGCGATGTAGATATCCTGATTTTCACCGTCCAGAGCGTAAGCGCCTCTGCTGGTATTGTAGAGTTCGCCATCGATATAAGTTTTAACGGTATTGTCGTTATCGGACTGGGTCAGAGTGATACAATGCCATTCTCCAGCCTTTAAGGTCGGATTATTCAAGGTAATCCAGCGGTAGAATTCAGCTCCCTGGGTACCTTCGCTTGTCCAGACCTTTAATTGGTCGGTGCCGCTTTTATTTCCGGCGATGCTAATCCATTTTTCCGGGTTATGATACCCTAAGAACATCAAGGTTTGGTTCTCGGCAAATGTACCGTCAGCTTTGAACCATGCGGATACCGTGAAGTTCTTGCCGAGATTCTTCTTATTAAGCTGCAGACCGAAATCTCCAAGCTTAATTGCCTTACTGCCTTCGGTACGTCCCTCTACATAGGTAGGGGTGCCGTTATAGCTATTCAGGCCGGTGGTTATTGGTGCAGCTGCATCGTTTTCAGCCATGCTGTTGTTCAGATTATCTTCAAATCTGTATTCAGCAACGGCAACCGGTACGCTGGCTGTGCCGTTTCCCGTATCATCAGTTTCTGCTGCAAGAGAAACTGGTGAAACGGAAGTGAATAGAAGCGCTCCGGTCAGGATACCGGATAAAAGTTTCTTCCATTTCATGTTTTTGTTTCCTCCCTTACTTAAATAATTTGGTTTTGCTGCGCCCATTAATAGGAGCACAACACCCAATTCTATTATACGGTAATTGCCGGGGGCTTTCAACCGAAAAATGGAATATTTTTATATAATATGAATAAATATTCTGGCTTTTTGAACGGAGTTTTTGTGATAAAAATAGTTTCAGGACTTTCCTTTATTAAAATTTGCTGTTATATTATAAAAAGGAAGTTTTTTGGAATTTGGAAAGAGCAAAAGAAGGAAGGAGAAGGCCATGAAGTGTAAAAACAGAACAAGAAGATGGCTAAGACAAATGTTTTCGGGAATGGTAGCGGGATGTCTGACAGCGTCCATGATGTTGACGTCCATACCGGGAATTACAGCTGAGGCAAAGGAAGTGAGCGGACAGGAAGGGATAGAAGTGCAGGAGGAAGAGACGCGCACTTTCGTTCATCCCGGAATGATTCATACAACAGAGAGTTTTGCGGCGATGAAGGAAAATGTGGAGAAGGAAGTCCAGCCCAATCTTGATACCTGGCAGCAGTTGAAGAACAATGGATTCTCAGATCCGGAATGGAACCCCCGTGTGACAGAGACGGTCATCCGCGGCGTAACGGGTGATAATTGTGCGGGTTTTCGGATTGACATCCGCCGGGCATACCAGACGGCTCTGGTTTGGAAGATCAGCGGTGATGAGAAGTACGCAGAGGCGGCATGCAGGATTCTGAACGGATGGTCTTCCGGGATGAAGGAATTGGGCGGGAATGCAGACCGTTTCCTTGCTGCCGGAATCTATGGATATGAGCTTGCGAATGTGGCTGAGATTATGAGAGACCATCCTTCTTTTCATAAGGAAGATATGGAGGAATTGCTGCTGGATGTGTTTTATCCGATGAATGAGGATTTCCTGACGAATCATAATGGGGCGCATATCGGAAATTATTGGGCGAACTGGGATCTGTGCAATATTGCGGCAATGCTGTCTATTGGAATTTTCACAGACCGGGAGGATATTTACAACCGGGCGCTTACCTATTATAAGACCGGACTTGGGAATGGCTCCCTTTACAATGCGATGCCTTATGTATTTGAAGACGGCACGGTACAGTGGCAGGAATCCGGGCGGGATCAGGGACATACAACACTGGGAGTCAGCCTTTGTGAAGTTATTTGCGAGATGGCATGGAATCAGGGCGACGACTTGTATAGTTTATCTGATAACCGATTCTTAAAAGCGACGGAGTATATAGCAAAATATAACAATGGAGAGGAAGTTGCGTATGAACCGTATCAATGGCTGAGCGGACAGAACGGCGCCAGCAATTGGCAGAATGCGGTCAGCGAAGCTAATAGAGGGTTGATTCGTCCGGTGTATTCCATGGTGTATAACCATTACGTGAACCGGATGGGTCTGTCTGCGCCGAATATCAAGAAAATACTGGAGCCGGAAGAGGGGACATACCGGATAGAGACTGAATCGGAAAAGGTAGATGAGCTGGGTTGGCAGACGCTGACCTTTGCCAACACAGGTAAGAGAACCGAAGCGAAGGAGATCCAGGGGGATTTTGCAGATGGAAAATACAGGATCCGTTCGGTGCTGACCGGGAAATCGATTGTCGTAAATGATGAGGGCAATCTGGCGTCAGCGGATGCCGGAACTAGGAAAGATGAGTGGTGGACACTGCAAAATACCGGAGACGGAGAGTATGTGGTTACGAATACGGTGACCGGACAGGCGATGCAGATTAACGGTGATTATTATGATTATGGATCTGTAATTGGTACGGGAAGTCCGGAAGACAGCCTGAACCGGCGGTTTGCATTTGTGAAGAATGATACCGGGGACTACCGGATTATTCCTACGGCCAATTTCTTTGTGCTGGATCTTCAGAGCGCTGGAACGGCGGACGATACGCCGATTATTCAGTACAGGAATCATTCTTCAAACGGGCAGAAATGGATCGTTGAAAGCTGGGATGAAGTGAAAGGCCTGACGGAGCTTAGGGAAGCGATTGCGCAGGCAGTTCCGGCAGACAGAAAGTCAGAGTATACAGAAGAAAGCTGGAGTTTATACGAAGAAGCACTGAACGAGGCAAAGACGGTATATAATAAGGAAGAGCCTTCGCAGGAAGAGGCAGATGCGGCGGTAAAGAAGCTGGCGGAAGCCCAGGGCGCGCTGAAGGAGAAGGAAAAAGAGGAGGAGCCGCAGCCGACGCCGCCGGAACCGTCACAACCGGAGCCATCGCAGCCGTCACAGCCAGAACCATCACAGCCGGAGCCGTCACAGCCGGAACTACCGTTTGTCGATGTTTCTGAAAATGACTGGTACTATTCTACAGTATGCTACAATTATTTTGAAGGATGGATGCAGGGGCTTGACAATACGCATTTCGGGCCTGCAGATCCTCTGGCAAGAGCACAGTTTGCAATGATTCTGTGGAGAATGAGCGGAGGGGAAAAGACAGCATATCAGCCGCTGTTCCCGGATGTCCAGGAGAATGTCTGGTATACGGACGCGATTTTGTGGGCGGCAGGAACGAGGGTTGTAACCGGTTATACAGATACAGGCATGTTCGGACCGGCAGATAAGATCAGTCGTGAACAGATGGCCGTCATGATGTACCGCTATGCGAAGTATCTTGGCTATGACGTCAGCAAGAGGGAAGATTTCAGCCGCTTTGAGGATGCGGCGTCAGTAAGCGGATATGCAGAAGAAGCGATGCAGTGGGCGGTAGCAAACGGAATTATTACCGGGAAGAATAACGGAAGAAGCCTGGATCCGCTTGGCAATGCGGCGCGTGCGGAGTGTGCGGCGATTATCGAGAGATTTATCGCGTTTGAGGAAACGATGACAGATTAGAACATGCGTTGCCGAATTACTGCAGGAATTGTGCGAAATGCAAGGAGGAAAAGAATGATGAAGAAAAGGAAACAGCGTCTGGCGCCGCTTTTTCTGGCAGGTGTCTTGGCGGTTGGAAGCTTATTAATAGGGGGCAGCCTGGAAGCGAAAGCAGCCGGAGCAGACCATCTTGTAAGCACAGCGGATGAAGGTCAGTATCTTGCCGTCAGCGGCGGAAGTACGGCGGAAGATACAGAGCTTATAACATGGACAGGACCGGAAGAGAACCAGAAATGGAATTTTCAGGAGACGTCGGACGGAAGCGGGGAATATTATCTCGTGAACGCCAATAGTAACAAGGTAATTTCCGCACAGGATATGCGGGAAGGCACCCGGCTGGTGCAAAGAAGCACGACGTCCGGTGATGACAGACAGATCTGGAGTTTTATCCGGGTGAAAGAGAATGTATACAGGATAAAGAATAAAGCGACACGTCTCTATCTGACTGCAGATGTAAGCGCAAGTGATTCCAGGATTCTCCAGAAGAACCGGATGGACTCTGCGCTTCAGCAATGGAAGATGAGAGCCGGTACGGAAATACATGCAGTTGCGGATACCACCGATTATGCGGTAAAAATCTGGATTACGGACGGTGTGACGGTTACATCAAGCCAGGGGGCAGCAGTGGAAGGGGGCGGCTCTGTGACATTTACCCTTGCTCCACGTGACGGATACAGGGTAGAAGATATGAAGCTTTTTGTTAACGGCAGGGAGCAGGTTCTTGCGGATGGAGACAATGGTGAGAAGATATGCACGGTGTCCGATATAACGGAAGACCTGACGGCGAAAGCGGAAGCTGATGTTACTTGTCTGGATGGATATGTAACGATTCCCGAGAATGATTATCCCGGAAGAAACCAGTGCCTGTCCCCAAGGGTAGTAGAAGGGCTGGATGGTACTTTATACTGTACATTTGAAAATGGAATTCCATCTGAAATTGTAGAAGGTGAATATAGTTTCCCGATTTACGAAAGTAAGGATAAAGGCGAAACCTGGAAACGAGTGGGAGAGGTTGTGAATGATGATACGGTCCATCCGGATTCTTATTACAAGATTACAAGATACGGAGCGGCAGGGGCGCCAGCGGAGGCAGTGGAAGTGACGGCAGATACGGAAGGAGCGGTTCTTCATCCGTGGAGTCTCCAGTGCTGCCCGCAGTTATTTGTCCTTCCGGAAGATCAGGGAGATTTAAAAGCGGGGACGCTTGTGTGCGCAGGTGTTGCAGTTCCTCTTGAGGATGGTGCGGAGAAGATAGCAGATGCCGGATACGGAGGCCTGTGGGATTCTTCCCTGGACTTCTATTATAGTACGGACGGCGGAAGAAGCTGGGAGTATTTGAGTACGATTGCAGAAGGGGGAGAGAACGGAAGAAATATTATGGGCTATGATCCGGTATGGGAGCCGTTCTTCGTATATCATGAGGGCAATCTGATTTGCTATTATTCCGATGAGACAGATCCGGCTCATAACCAGAAGCTGGTTTATAAGATTACTACAGATGGCGGCAAGACATGGGGAGACGCGGCAGACGTTGTTTCTATGAGTGATTCCAATGCGCGTCCGGGAATGCCTATTGTTACGCAGCTTGAGAATGGTAAGTGGATGTTGGTCTATGAGACAGTCAATATGACCAATCCGATTAAGACAGGTATTAAGATTGCAGATGACCCATATAACTGGAATCCGACAGATGCAGGTACGATGCTTCCGGGAATCAATGGTACGTATGGAGGTTCTCCATATGTGTATACGCTGCAGGATGGCAGAGTCGTGGTGGGGACAGGCTCTCTTTCGGAAGTATTTGTCAACACAGAAAATGACGGCACGGGCGAGTGGGTGGCAAAAGAAACAGGAGCGCCTGCCGGATATAACCGGTGCTTCCTCCAGCTTTCGACCGGTGAATTTTTCATCAGCGGAACCGAAGGGGGCGGATTTGCCACTCAGAATAATAAGATTTTTGTGAAAAGAGTGTGGGAGGAAGAGCTGCCCGGAAGCAGCAAGCCGGGCGAACCGGATGAACCGGACGAACCTGAGAAGCCAGACGAACCGGATGAGCCAGATGAACCGCACGAACCGGATGAGCCGGAAAGAAAGGATGTAAGAGACGTGTTTTTAGATGTAAACGATGGAGATTGGTATGTGGATTATGTACAGTATGTATACGATAAGGGAATTATGACCGGGATGAATCCAACACAGTTTGCACCGGCCGAAAGCCTGTGCCGGGCGCAGTTTGCCGTTATCCTGTATCGTATGGAGGGATGCCCGGAGACGGAGTATGCGAAGAAGTATCCAGATGTTGCGGACGGAGAGTTTTACACAGATGCGGTAATGTGGGCAAGCGAGAATAAAATCGTAACCGGATTTACAGATACGGGACTGTTCAAACCGGCAGATCCGATTTCCCGTGAGCAGATGGCGGCTATGATGTACCGGTATGCAAGATATAAAGAAGCAGAGGATATAGAGGTGAAGGGCGACCTTACGAGGTTCCCGGACAGGCAGAGTATCAGTGATTATGCAAAAGAAGCGGTGGAATGGTCCGTCGGCACGGGCATGATTTCCGGTATGGGAACCGATGGAATGCTGGCGCCGCAGGGAACAGCGAACCGTGCAGAATGCGCGGCGGTTATTCAGAGATATATGGAGCGATAGAATTTGATTTTTGACGGAGGAGGGAAGAGTGATGAGAAGAATCATTCCATACAGGTTAGCTGTACTGGCGGCAGCTATGGCAGTATTACTGACGGCGTGCGGTGTTAAATCGACAGAAGTCACTACCTCCTCTGATGAGAAGATTATTACATACTGGAATATCGGAACAGAGGGAGCTGACAAAGAAGTTTTTCAGTATGCGGTGGATGAATATAATAAAAATACGGAATCCGGCTACACTGTCGAAAGTATTTCCGAGCAGAATGATAATTATAAGGAGAAATTAATCGTGGCAATGAGTTCCGGCGAATGCCCGGATATGTATACAAGCTGGTCTGGCGGACCGATGATAGAGTATATTGAAGCCGGATTTGCGCAGCCGCTGGACGAATTGTATGAGAAGTACGGTTTGAAGGAAAAGTATATGGATGCCGCCCTTGCACAGGCAACTTACGATGGAAAGTTATATGCAGTGCCCGTTTATAATGTGTCGCTTGCGGGGATTTTCTACAATAAAGAAATTTTTGAAAGATATAATCTCGAAGTCCCGTCTACAGTCTCTGAATTGGAGGCGGTATGTGACAGGCTGCTGGAAGAAGGAATCATTCCCTTTGCGCTTGCGAACGCCCCGAAGTGGACCGGGTCTATGTATTACCAGTGCCTGGCGACAAGATACGGAGGACTGGAACCTTTCCGGAAGGCCGCCATGGGAGAAGGTTCTTTTGAAGACGAATGCTTCCGGTATGCGGGTGAGAAGATTCAGGAATGGGCGGCGAAAGGATATTTCCCGGAAGGGACGAATTCTCTGAGTGAGGATGACGGACAGGCAAAGCAGTTGATGTATCAGGAGGAGGCGGGGATGCTTCTTGGCGGTTCCTGGTACATTGGAACTTTTGCTTCTGACAGTCCGGAATTCTATGAGAAGGTCGGCTGGTTCTCCTTTCCTGCGGTAGAAGACTCAGATGCGGATCCATCCATCCAGATTGGAACCATAGGAGATCAGTTTATTTCGTTTAACTGTGAAGGAGAAAAATTAGAAGAAGCATTTCGCTGTGCCACGTATTATACGACAGATGGAGCAAAGGAATTAATGGTGGATGTAGGGAAGATTCCGCCGACAACGGATGCGTCAGAGCTGATTACAGATGGGCTGACAAGACAGATACTGGAAGCGGCAGCCGGGGCGTCGTCTGTTCAGTTGTGGTACGACCAGTATCTTCCGTCTTCAGTAGCTCAGATACATCTTACTACCTGCCAGAAACTGTTTGATTTTACCATAACACCAGAAGAAGCGAGCAGGCAGTTTGAGCAGTCGATGGAAAACTATCTTGCAGGGCAATAGAGAAAGAACAGAGTGTGAGGTTGGGATATGGAATTAAAAGGGAGGATGAATACCTGGAATTTAAAGAAAAAGATGAGTTTTTTTCTGACACTGACGAGTGTAATGACTTCCGTTATTATCTTAAGTGTTTCTACGTTGTCCGCAGTTCATTACATGACGGAGCAGTCGAAGGAGATGACGCGTACACAATTGGAAACACTTGCCTCGAATTATGACAAGACTCTGGAGCAGTATCAAAGCCTGGCGATAGCGCTTGTAATTGAAGAAAGCGTGCAGGAGTATTGTAAGAGTGCCGAATCCTCAGGAGAAGAATATGAGAGAGAGGCGGGGGAGGTATATGATTACCTTCTGAATATGCTGAATGTACAGAGTAATATGAATTTTGCAGTTGTGGAAAAATATAATAAAAATAAATACGTTTATAAAGGAAACAGCAGTGTGGTGGACGCCAGGTTTGAGCTGGTGTATCAGGAAGATTACGAAGAAAGCGTTCCGGCAAAGCAGGAAAGTAAAGTCCACATGAGCTTCAGCAACCGGTATTTTCGTGATGGAAAATACACGTTGACTATATATCACCCAATCTATTCTGCAACTTCTATAGAAGAGGCGAGAGGAATGCTGATCATGAATTTGAATGACAGTCTGATTGAGCAGCTCCATTTGGAGAAAGAGAAGGAAGCAGATAATGAGATGTTCTTGATGGATTGTAATGGAAAGATTGTCTCTGTTGCGAATCAGGAGAGGATTGGCAAGAGAGTTACGTACCAGGAACAGATGCAGGGAGACTCCGGAAGCTTTCAAAAGAATGGTGTGCTGATTAATTATCAAAAAGTTGGAAAATGGAATTATTATCTTGTAAATGAAATCTCTGTTTTTGAATTATATAAAGGTAATATGAAGGTTGCGGCTGTGCTGGTATTTGTAATTGTCGGGATGACTGTCTTATCTATTTTCTTGCTGCGGAAAATGATGAAGGCGTTCTATGAGCCGCTTGACAGGGTAGTCGTTGCAATGGACGATGTGTCCGAGGGACGGCTTGACAAAAGAATCAATCAGAGCAGTATGGATGAAGACAGCAGAAAGCTTGCAGAAGGATTTAACACGATGATGGATGAGATTGACGGATTGATGGAACAGGTGAAGGTTGAGCAGCATCAGATTGAGCAGATACGGTTCAATGCGTTGCAGTCCCAGATTAAACCGCACTTTCTCTATAATACACTGGAATGTATTCACTGGCAGGCGCTGGCGGATGGGAATAAAGAAATCTGTACTATGGTGAAGGCGCTTGCGCAGTATTACCGCATCGTCCTGAGCCGTGGGAAGGAAATTATACCGTTAAAGCAGGAACTGGAGCATATTCGTTCCTATCTGGTTATCCAGAATATGAGGTATGATAATATCATTGAGCTGGAAGACCGGATACCGGAGGAATTCCATTCGCTGCTGATTCCGAAAATGACGCTTCAGCCGTTGATTGAGAATGCCATTTATCATGGCATCCGGATAAAAGAAGGAGAAAAGGGAGTGGTTACCCTCCGCATACACAGAGAGAATCAGGATGTTTATCTGCAGGTGTGCGACAGTGGGAGCGGAATGAGTCAGGAGAAGATTGATGAGATGAATCAGTCCATTTCCCGGCATGATGAGACCTTTGGGTATGGAGTGCGTAATGTAAATAAGAGAATTGAACTTCTGTTTGGCAAAGAGTACGGGCTTCGTTTCTTTAAGAATGAATTTGGCGGCGTGACGGTGGAAATTCATCTTCCAATAGAGGGAAAAACGGAAGATAAGGGGGTTATTTAGATGTATAAGCTGTTGGTGGTCGACGACGAGAAAATGATTCGGATGGGAATCAAAAATGGAATTGACTGGAAAGAAGTCGGGATTGATGAAGTTTTTACTGCGGCTTCGGCGAGGGAAGCGCTGGAAGTGATTGAGAAAGAGCATCCGCAGATTATGCTTACCGATATCAGTATGACGGAGATGACCGGGCTGGATCTGATTGACCGGATCAGAAATGAGAAAAAAGATAAAGAAATGCGGATTCTTGTTCTTACCGGATATGACCGTTTTGATTATGCCCGGCAATGCCTGCGACTGCGGGTGCAGAATTTTCTTCTGAAACCGATTGATGAGGAAGAGTTAAAGAAAAGTGTGTCTGAACAGGTGGAAGCGCTGAAAGCAATTCGGATGCAGCAGGAGATGAACCGCAGGAAACTGCGGACAGAAGGAACCAGAAAGCAGATGGAGATGGAGCAGTTTATGAGGGATCTGGTTCACCAGAGGATTACTGCTGACAGTGCGAAAAGTTACCCTGAGGAATTGGTAAATGAAAGAGAACGCGCAGCGGAGGTTGTGATTCTGATTCCGGAAGTATACGTGGGTAAAGATTCGGAACAGGATTTTCATAAACTGACAGTCAAAAGTATCTGTATGGATATGATAGACGCCAGAAGGGCAGGAATTACATTTTTTGACGACGACGGCAAGATTGTTCTTATATTTTTCGTTTCCGACACGGGGAAAAATGTAGCGGAGAAAGTCGAAGAACTTACTGAAATATTGAAAACAGAGTGTGATATCAAGCCTCGCGCTGTGGTGGGAAGCCAGGTGCAAGGTCTGGATAGTCTGTATGTATCCTACAATGATGCGCTGCGCCTGATGGAGCAGGAGAGAAAAGGATTTCGCAAGATTGTGAGAAGCTCTTCCGAGCAGGACAGAGAACAGATTATCCAGGACATATACAGGGAATTTAAGCAGGCGATGATTGCCGATATTGCAGACGGCGAACGGGTCATGCATGTTTATGAGAAATTTGAAAGGGCGGTGCAGACTTATAATCTTTCGGCGCTTCAGGTACAGCGGTGGTGTGTGGAGCTTGCAGCAGGCATATTCTTCTCCTATATGTTGGAGACGGGAGAGATGGCCGATAACAGGCTGGAAGCATTTATGAAGTCGCTGATCGGAGCGGGGCGGGAAGAAGTGCTGGAGATAACCGGTACATTTATCCGTAAGTTGATTTTCAAAGAAGAGAATAATCAGCATGAGATTATTGCAAATGCAAGGCGCTATATTGACGAGCATATTGAGGAGAATCTGTCGGTTGCTAACCTGGCGGATCGATTCTATGTATCGCCAAATTATTTTTCTAGTCTTTTTAAAAGAGAAATGAAAGAAGGCTGCAGTGAATACATTATTAAGAAAAGAATTGAAAAATCCAAATATCTGCTGGAGACAACAACGATGAAAGCCGGTAAGATTGCGGTGATGGTGGGGTATAATGACACGAATTACTTTTCTCTTGCCTTTAAAAAGCATACCGGAATGTCGCCGATTCGATACCGGGAGAAAATGCATAGAAAACACCTATAAATATATGCTGAAAATCAATTGGAATTCCTTTTTTTAAATGGCTATACTGAAAGATAGATAAATGACCAGTAAGAGGAGGTAATTGGTATGTCCATTACAGCGGAAACCGCAAAAGCACACGCGAAAGACCCGGCAGTATTATGCTGCAGAGCAGAAGCAGGAATTACAATTGAACCGGCAAACCTGGAGGATCCGGCAATTTTTGATGAATTAGTAGATTCAGGACTTTTGTCACTGGACGGATGCCTTACGATTGAACAGGTGCTTGGGGCAAAGCTTACGAAGACCAGCGATTCTCTGTGTCCATTGACCGTAGATAATGTGGACGGAATCAAAGAAGTGTCAGAAGAAGAGGAAGCGGAAGCTCCTGCAGAGGAAGAAGAAGCTCCGGCAGCGCCGGCTGTCAATGTAGAAGGCGCGGCTATGAAAGTTGCGCATGGAAAGGTTGTTATTTCCATCAAAGAAGGTAAAGATATCTATCTTGAACTTCCGGTTTAAAGAAGCCAAAAAAGAAAATCAGAAAGCATGAAACGTCTGTCAGCTCCGGCAGGCGTTTTTTTATGAAAAAAGCAAAAGAAAACTTGTGCATTTTGCAATAAAGTGTTAAGTTTAAAATAGGTCTTTTTAATTATATTTCATGAAAAAAAGGAGGCGTATGAGAATGCAGAAAAAAAGACGGAAGCTTCGTCTGATAAGCTTGCTTTGTGGTGCGGCAATGTTGGCAGGGCTTATCAATCCGGCAATGTTTGGAGGCGGAGCTTCGGAAGTTGAGGCGGCTGATGCGATTGAGATCAGTACGCCGGAGGAGTTACAGAAGATTGGCAAGGATGCAGCATATCCATTATCGGGCGATTATGTCCTGAAGAATGACTTGGATATGGCGGGAAGTGTCTTTACTCCGATCGGAGGAATCGAGGGCGAGAAAGGAACGGTGTCAGGTGATAATGTGTTTTCCGGCACATTTGACGGACAGGGGCATTTGATTTCCAATCTTACGATGGAAGTGAAAGAGGATTTTACAGGCAAAACCAACTATGCGCAGATCGGGTTATTTAGTGTTGTTGCATCTGCAAGCGAGGCGGATTATGCGTCTGTGAAGAATCTTGTATTTGCCAATGTTGACATTACCGTAGACATTACGGGCGGCCTGGCGGCGGCGGGAACTCTTGCAGGGGAAGTGAACGGTTATGCTGCGATTGAGAATATTGCTGTTCTTGACGGAAGCATCAAGGTAAATGGTTCCAACCAGTGTGATACGGTGGGCGCAGGAGGCCTGATTGGGGAATGCCGTACAAGCGCGTCGATGGGCAACAACTTTATTACTGTGAAGAATATTTACAATGGCGCGGAGATTCTTGCCGGAAGTTCTACTGCTAATGAATTCTCCGGCGGTATTATCGGACGGGTGTCTATATCCAATTGTAAAGAAATTTCAGGATGTGTGAATGTGGGTTATACCAGTTTCAGAGGCGAGCTGGGGTATGCGATTGCTCCATTTGCAAATGGTGCGGATAATAGCTGTGTGAAGAATTCTTATTTCCTGTTTGCAACCGGAGAGCCATCCGGTTCCGGAACGGTTGAGGTGTCAGAAGATGAGCTGAAATCCGGTGTGCTTCCGGAGAATCTGGACGCGGAAGTGTGGTATGCATCCACAGACAGTTATCCGCTTCTTCAGATCTGTAAGAACGAAGGACCGTCCGGTTATCTTGGTCTGCTTGCCCTTGCGCCGGAATTTGCAAAGAATGAGAATGCTAACAGTGTTACAAAGGACTTTACACTTCCGGATTCCGTGGGAGATGTGAAAGTCACCTGGACCAGCAGCAATCCGGATGTTATTGCGGTCGAGGGGACGACGGCGAAGGTAAAAGGTGTGTTGTCGCCGGTGAAGGTTGTGCTGACGGCTTCCACAGAAGATGGTAAGACCAGGAAGTACACCATAACAGTTGTGTCCAATATAACGGCGGAATTTGACCAGAATTATGCGAAGGCGGGAACGGCATTGACAGTTTCCGTGCAGAATGCGCCGGAAGATATGGAGTGTACGTATCGGTGGAGTGTTGGCGGCAGTACGTTAAGCGGTGTTACAGGGAATACTTATACACCAACAGAGAATGATCTGGAGAAGTTTATTAAGGTTGTCGTAACAGCCACGAATTATGATGCGTCATGGGAAGTTAGCACGTACATGAGCGAGCTTCCGGTAATCTATATTGACACAGAGGATAACCAGGACGTTATTGTGAAGGATACTTACAAAGATGCGAACATGCGTATCCAGGGAAGTGATAATTTCCAGAAAGATTCGGTTCTGTATGATGGGCTGACGGAGATTAAGGGGCGCGGTAATTCCACGTGGGATTATGCGGCGGCGAATGGCCTGAAGAAGCCATATAAACTGAAGCTGGATAAAAAGACGGATGTCCTTGGTATGGGCAAGAGTAAGCACTGGGTTCTTTTGGCAAATGTGATTGACCATACAAATATGAGAAATGAGCTGGTGTATCAGTTCGCGGCGGATATCGGAATGGAGTGCTATCTGGATGCAGAACCGTGCGTGCTGATTCTGAACGGCGAATACCGTGGATTCTACCAGATCGCAGAGCATAAGCGTGTGGATGAAGGAAGAATCGAAGTATTTGACTGGTGTGCTCTGGGAGAAGATATTGCGGCGGCGATTGCGGATGCCGAAGGATTTTCAAAAAATGATACGTCTGCGTTGGAAGAACAGGTAGGCGAGCTGGATTTGAGCTGGGTTGATACCGGAAATGTGGTATATAAAGGAAAGACTTATAAGGTTTCTGATTATTATACAGAAGAGATTCCGGAATTTACCGGAGGATTTGTATTTGACATGGATTTCCGCCTGGGACAGTCAAAGTTCATCTCCAAATTCTATACGGATTATGGATATCCGATGTTCTTTGAGGCGCCGGAATATGCGAAGACCAGTACAACGATGATGGATTATGCGAAGACTTATCTGCAGGCATTTGAGAATGCGCTTCACGACGATGATTTCTATGCGGAGTATGACGGAGAAGAAGTGCATTACAGTGAGCTGTACGATGTAAAGTCCCTGCTGCAGAACTGGTTTGTGGTAGAGTATACGATGAACTGGGATGCGATGAAGAACAGTACCCTGATGTATAAGGATTTAGATGACGTGATGAAGATGGGGCCTGTCTGGGATTTTGACTGGTGCTGGGGCAATATCAATATGTACAGTAATTCAGCGGTATGGGTAGTGGAAGGCTGGCATACGACACAGGACAGCTTCTGTGAACAAGCTTATCAGCGTCAGAATTGGAATCGTTATCTGATCTCGGATCCGTATTTTGCAATGCTTGCCTATGAAGAGTGGGACAGTGTCCGTGCAGTGATTGAGGATATGATAAAAGACGGCGGAAGAATCGACCAGCTTACAGAGCAGTATCGTGCGGCGTCTGTGGCGAATGATGAAAAATGGAGTTCTACTTATAACAGGTACAGCGGTTATGGCGTGACGAATGGACAGGTAGTTTACAAACAGGGCGAGACCTTTGACGATGCGATAAATACGATGAAGTATTTTATTGAAAACCGTGTGGCATGGCTGGATAAGCAGTTTACGTCCGTAGAGAATCTGCTGAGTTCCTGGGGCCGTTACAAAGGGTCCAATGCACTTACTGTATCGGATATCCAGACATTAGAATCAGGCGAGACATCTATTACAGCAAGTGTTACCAATAATAATATTAAGAAAATTGCTTTCTATGTGAATGGTATCCGTGCGGGAGAAGCGGATGTTACAAATGGAAAGGCAGTTCTTGCGGTGGATGATACAGCATTCAGAAATGGTGAGAATGTCAATAATATGGTTCAGATTCGTGCGATGGATGCGTCCGGGAAATTCTTAACCAGCGGTTCCAGTGTTATGACGAACTATAAGATGTTCCAGAAGACTACGGAAACCGTAACAAAACTGACAGGAAAGGTTTCCGTCGAGGGAGATGCGGTTGTCGGTTCAGAATTAAAGGCGGTTGTGACGGATACGAATAATACGGGTACTCTTTCTTATCAGTGGTACGCGGATGGAAATGCAATTGAGGGCGCTGTAGAAGAAACTTATGTCCTGACAGACGGTGATGCAGGAAAGAAGATCAGCGTTGCGGTTGGAAGTTCTGTGGAAGATGGAACGATTGTGAGCGCAGAGACGGCGGCAGTGGAAGAGAAAGAGCCGGATGTGCCGCCGGTAACGAAGGATGCGTTGAAACAGGCAATCGAAAATACCGCAAAATTAGAGGCGGATGATTATACTGCCGATTCTTGGGAAGTATTCCAGGAGGCTTTGAATAAGGCAAAAGAAATCCTGGGTAAAGAAGATGCAACGCAGGAAGAGGTGGACAATGCAAAGACTACATTGGAAGAGGCGCAGAATGGGCTGAAAGAAAAGCCGGATGTGCCGCTGGTAACGAAAGATGCGTTGAAACAGGCAATCGAAAACACCGCAAAATTAGAGGCGGATGATTATACTGCTGATTCCTGGGAAGCATTCCAGGAGGCTTTAAATAAGGCGCAGGTAATCATGGATAAAGAAGATGCAACGCAGGAAGAGGTAGACAGTGCAAAGACTGCATTGGAAGAGGCACAGAATGGGCTGAAAGAAAAGCCGGTGACACCGCCGGATGACCCGGTTATTACCGTTGACAAGACGAAGCTGGAAGCAGTGATTCAGGAAGCAGAGAAGCTGAAGGAATCTGACTATACAGAAGCTTCCTGGCAGGTATTCCAGGAGGCTCTGCAAGATGCGAAATCTGTGAATGAAGAAAAAGAGCCGAAGCAGGAAGATGTGGATCGGGCGGCAAAGGAGCTGACAGAGGCAATGGAAGCGCTTGTGCCTGTTGGAAAACTGCCCTACATAGATGTTGCAGATACCGATTGGTTCTACAAGGAAGTGGCTTACAACTATTATGCAGGAACTATGACAGGTATAGATGGCACCCATTTCGATCCATACACAACGCTGGTACGTGCGCAGTTTGCAACCATTCTTCACAGAATTGAAGGAACGCCGAAGGTAACGTATACGAACAGATTCCCGGATGTACCGGATGAGCAATTTTATTCAGATGCAGTTTTATGGGCGGCTGAGGCAAAGGTTGTTACAGGTTATACAGACTCCGGTTATTTTGGAACAAACGATCCGATTACCCGTGAGCAGATGGTAGTTATGATGTACCGCTATGCCGATTACAAGGGATACGATACGTCAAAGACTGCAGAAATCAGCAGATTTACAGATGCCGGTACGGTAAGTGAATTTGCAGAAGAAGCCATGAAGTGGGCGGTTGAGAATGAGATTATCTCCGGTAAGAAGAATGACAATGGATCCTACCGCCTGGATCCGCAGGGAAGCACAAGCCGTGCAGAGTGCGCAATCATTATTCAGAGATTCATGGAAAAATTTGAAAAATAAAATAGAAATGTTTTGTTAGATTCACGAGGGCGCTGTCGGGAAATAGGCAGCCCCTTTTTAAATCTATATAAGTCTAGTGGATTTTATAACGAAAATTGACGGAAATGAACGTAAAATGATTGACAATAACGTAAGCTCATGCAATAATATAGTTGGAGGTGGTATTACATGTTCAAAGTGAATCCATACCGACCGGGAGCGGGATTAATGCCGACATATCTTGCTGGCCGTGACGAGGATATAGATAATATTGAGCAAATGTTCATTGCACTAACAATGAATGTTCCAACACAATCTGTTATTTTTAGTGGATTAAGAGGCGTAGGCAAAACGGTTCTTATCAATAAATTACAGAAGATAGCAGAGGATAAGGATATATTTTGTAAACACATAGAAGTAGAAGAACGGAATGATTTCATTTCACAAATTGCAACTTGTTCACAAGCTTTTTTAAGAAAGGTAAGTGCAAAAGAAAAATTTAAGAATTTAATACAGAAACCATTAGATGCAATAAAAGCTTTAGTAGTGTCTTTTGATCCAAATGATAATACTTTTTCGCTATCTTTGCAAGAAAGGGAATTGTATAAATCTACGAATCTAACACAAAGTTTAACAGAAGTGTTCACGACAATTGGAGAAACAGCTTATAAATCAGAGATACCTATATGCTTTTTTATTGATGAAATCCAGTATATGAAAGCAACAGAATTAGGTTCCTTGATTGCCGCATTACATCGCACGAATCAATTAGGATATCCAGTAATGATTATAGGTGCTGGTTTACCTAAGATATACAAAATGTTATCAGATGAAAAATCATATTCAGAAAGACTTTTCTTATATAAAGAAATTGGTTCATTGACAGGAGAACAGTCTCGAAAAGCTATTGAAGAACCTGCAAAAAAATTTGGAATATCATACACAGATGAAGCAATAACTGAAATCATAAATATAACAAAAGGTTATCCATTTTTTATTCAACAATTATGCCAAATCGTGTATAAAGAAACTAATAAAAATATAATAGAGATTGATGACATCAAAAATATTATAGAAATGTTCTTTAATACTCTTGATACTGGATTTTTTAAAGTTAGATATGAGAGATGTTCAGATGGAGATAAAAAATTTATATTCGCAATGGTAAAATGCGATGAACTGCCGTGTACGATTTCAAATATAGCAGGGCAATTAAAAAAGAAAGTAAAAACTATTTCTCCAACTAGAGCGCAGTTAATAAATAAGGGTATTATATACCCGGTTAGGCACTCAGAATTGGATTTTACAGTACCGGAATTTAGCGGATTTGTTCAAAGATCGGACGAATATAAACAATGGTGTAAAGAAAAATAAATAAGTAACAAATACAAAGCATTTGGAGAATAAATATCCAGGTGCTTAATTTTTTACAGAAAAGCAAACTCAGGCGGTCAAGCAAACAGGTTGCATAAGAATTGTAATCACCTGTGATGGTACTTAAAGATGAGATAAAAGAAAAAGAACCCTTGAAAATCAAGGATTCCTTTACCTTATCAACCATGCGGAGAAAGGGACTTGAACCCTCACAGTGTTGCCACCACTAGAACCTGAATCTAGCGCGTCTGCCATTCCGCCATCTCCGCTGACAAAAGCTATTCTATCACAGTTTTTCCAATAAGGCAAATACTTTTTTTGAATTTGTGAAAAAATATTTGTAATGCCTGCGAATCCCCAGTATAATGAAGCTAGTATTAAATGTACGAAAGGTAAGAGGGACGTCATATGGGAAGTATTTTTGACATTTTAGGGCCAATTATGGTGGGACCATCCAGCTCACATACGGCAGGGGCTGTAAAGATTGGTCTGGTTGCCAGGCAGCTTTTGGGAAAACAGCCGAAAAAGGCGGAAATCTATTTGTCAGGTTCTTTTGCGGCAACGGGGGAAGGGCATGGAACAGACAAGGCGATTGTGGCCGGGCTCCTGGGGATGAAACCGGACGATATGAGAATTCCGGACAGTTATGAAGTTGCGAAGGAAGCCGGGATGGAATTTACAATGGGGAAGAAGGAGATTCGGGGCGCGCATCCCAATACAGCGCTGATGATGCTGGAGGCAGACGGGGCGGCGCCGCTTAAGATTCAGGCATATTCCGTTGGAGGCGGAAGGATCAGGGTGAGTATGCTGGATGACATGGCGGTGAATTTCAGTGCGGAAATCAATACTCTGATTGTTCATAATGTGGATCAGCCGGGATGTGTGGCGGATGTGGCGAATGTTCTTAGCAGAAAGAAGATTAATATTGCAACCATGCAGTTGTTCCGTGATAAGAGGGGCGGTTTTGCGGTGATGGTAGTGGAGACGGATCAGATTATATCAGAGCAGGCGCTTGACTGGCTGCGGGGGATGGAAGGAATTAAGAAAGTGACCTTCCTGAATGTGTCGGGCATGGTGTAAGAAAGTGTTCTTGAGAAAAGATTACAGGAGGAAATGAAAGCGTATGTCATATCGATCAATAGAGGCGGTAGAGAAAAAGTGTGAAAAGGATGGCATTGATTTTTGGAAGGCGATTCAGCTTGAAGATTGTGATGAACAGGGGATTACAGAAGAAGCATCCTGGAAGATGATGCAGAAAATGTGGTATGCGATGCGGGATGCGGTGGATGCATATGAGCCGGAACTGGTATCAAGAAGCGGGCTGGTAGGCAGAGAAGGCGGACTGATGGAAGCGTATCAGCAGGCAGGAGATACCTTGTGCGGAGATTTCGTGTCTAAGGTCATGACGGTAGCATTGAAGATGGGGTGCAATAATGCCTGTATGAAGCGGATTGTAGCGGCACCAACGGCAGGTGCGTGCGGAGTAATGCCTGCGGTGCTGGTGACTTATTACCGGGAGCATGAGGTGCCGGAGGAGAGAATGATTGAAGCAATGTATGTGGCTGCCGGAGTAGGGCAGGTGATTGCGAACCGTGCATTTCTGGCAGGCGCGGCGGGAGGATGCCAGGCGGAGATTGGTTCCGGTTCTGCTATGACGGCGGCGGCAATCTGTTACCTGAAAGGCAGCAGCATTCCGCAGATGGGACATGCGGCGGCGATGGCTCTTAAGAACCTGATGGGTCTGGTGTGCGATCCGGTAGCGGGGCTGGTTGAGGTTCCCTGTGTGAAAAGGAATGTAGGCGGGGCAGTCAATGCCCTTGCGGCGGCCGATATGGCGCTGGCAGGTATTAGCAGCCGGATTCCGGTGGACCAGGTCATTGACGCAATGCGGGAAGTCGGGGAGAAGATGGATGTAAGCCTTCGCGAGACAGGTGTTGGTGGCGTGGCAGGAAGCCCTGCCGGGCAAGAAGTTGCGGAGAGAATGATAAAAGCATAGAGGGTGTGAAAAAAAAGATTGCGCTAGGCGCAATCTTTTTTCTTGACAGAGACCTGATCATGATATATACTTTGAAAATCAAATAATTCTAATTACAAAATATTTTATATACAAAATAAATAAAGGGAAATGGAGAAGAAGAAATGACAGGTGTAATATGTGGAACTGGTTCGTGCGTGCCGGTTCATACATTGGACAATCATGACATTGCGAAGCTGGTGGATACCAGTGATGAGTGGATCCGGGAACGGACGGGGGTGGTGCGCCGCCATATTATTGAAAAGGAGACTACGGTATCTATGGCGGCAGAAGCAGGGAAAAGAGCGCTGGAGGATGCCCGGATCGGGGCGGACGAGGTGGATATGATTCTTGTTTCTACCATATCGTCGGATGTGGTCTTGCCCTGTGCGGCATGTGAGGTACAGCGGCTTCTCGGTGCAGAGAATGCGGTGGGCTTTGACTTGAATGCGGCATGCAGCGGTTTCGTATTTGCTTATCAGACGGCGCAGGCATATATTGCAAGTGGAATGTGCCGGACGGTTTTGCTTGTCGGAAGCGAGAGTCTTTCCAATCTTACAGACTGGCAGGACAGGGGAACCTGTATTTTATTTGGCGACGGAGCCGGAGCTGCGGTCGTGAGAGCTGTGGAAGGCAGAAGTTATAAGATAGCAGCCCATTCTGACGGTGGGAAGGGCGAAGCCCTGACCTGCAAGAGCCGGTTTGTGAAGGACTGGAAGAAAATCCCTGAGAAAGATACTTATATGAAGATGGACGGCAGGGCAGTATTTCAATTTGCAGTAAAAAGAGTTACGGAAGTCATCGGGGAAATCCTGCGCAAGAATGAAATGGAGATAGAGGAAATTGATTATTTCATCCTGCATCAGGCAAATCGGAGAATTGTAGAAGCAGTGGCGAAAAGGCTGAAGATAGAGATAGACAGATTCCCCATGAATCTGCAGGAATATGGGAATACGTCTTCAGCCAGTATTCCGATTTTGCTGGATGAGCTGAAGAGGAAAGGAAGCTTAAAAAACGGGCAAAAGATTCTGATGGCAGGATTTGGCGCGGGACTTTCCTGGGGAGCGTGCATTACAGACTGGGTGTCTGATGCAAAAGAATAGATAGAAAAGGAGAAATATCATGGAGGAAAGAATTATTGAAATAACGGCAGAAGCTTTGGGAGCAGACGCGGCAGGTATTACGGCAGACACAGCATTTAAGGAAGACCTGGATGCAGATTCTCTGGATTTATTTGAACTGGTAATGGCGTTGGAAGAAGAATTTGATGTGGAAATTCCGACAGAAGATTTGGAGAAGATTGCAACGGTGGGCGATGTAGAGAAATATATTGAAGAGCATAAATAAGAGAAGTGTAGGTGAGGATTCGTTATGAAGACAGAGATAACAAAGCTGTTGGGAATTGAATATCCAATCATCCAGGGCGGCATGGCATGGGTTGCAGAGTATCATCTTGCGGCCGCAGTATCAAATGCCGGAGGACTGGGGCTGATTGGGGCGGCCAGCGCCCCGGCGAAGTGGGTGAGAGAGCAGATTCAGGAGGCAAAGAAACTAACGGATAAGCCTTTTGGAGTGAACATTATGCTGATGAGCCCTTATGCAGATGATGTGGCAAAGGTAGTTGTGGAAGAAGGCGTGAAGGTTGTGACTACAGGCGCCGGAAGTCCGGAGAAGTATATGAAAATGTGGAAGGAAGCAGGGGTGAAGGTCATCCCCGTGGTGGCGTCGGTTGCCCTTGCAAAGCGGATGGAGCGCTGCGGTGCAGATGCCCTGGTGGCAGAAGGCACGGAGGCGGGCGGCCATATCGGCGAGAACACGACTATGGTACTGGTTCCCCAGGTGGTGGATGCGGTCAGCATCCCGGTCATTGCGGCAGGAGGGATTGCAGACGGCAGAGGAGTAGCGGCTGCATTTATGCTGGGGGCAAGGGGCGTCCAGCTGGGAACTCATTTTGTAGTTACAAAAGAGTCCATCGTACATGAAAATTATAAGGACCGGATTATCAAGGCGAAGGATATTGATTCCCGTGTGACGGGAAGAACCGCCGGACATCCGGTGCGTGCGCTGCGCAATGAGATGACGAAGAAATATCTGGAGCTTGAGAATAAGGGAGCGGGGTTTGAAGAACTGGAGCAGCTTACCCTTGGCGGCCTGCGCAAGGCTGTAGTTGAAGGCGATGTAAAGAACGGCAGTGTCATGGCGGGTCAGAGCGCTGCCATGGTAAAGGAGAAGCTGTCCTGTAAAGAATTGATTGAGAAGCTTGTGCGGGAGACAGACACATTAATAAAAGGAGTCGGTTTGTATGAGTAAGACGGCATTTATTTATCCGGGCCAGGGAGCCCAGACGGCAGGGATGGGAGCGGATTTTTATGAACACAGTGAACTGGCAAGGGAAGTCTTTGACGGAGCATCCCGGCTGCTTAGGCTGGACATGAAGGCGCTGTGCTTTGAAGAAAATGAGAAGCTGGATATTACGGAATATACCCAGGCGGCAATGGTGACAACCTGCCTTGCTATGACGAAAGTGATCGAGGCAGAAGGGCTGAAGCCGGATATTACCGCAGGACTTAGCCTGGGAGAGTATTGTGCCATTGCAGCAGCAGGCGGAATGAGCGCCATGGATGCGGTGAAAACGGTACGTGCAAGAGGGATCCTGATGCAGAATGCAGTTCCGGCAGGTAAGGGCGCTATGATGGCGGTCCTTGGCATGAGCGGAGAAGAAATCGAACAGGTAATTGGAAGGATGGAACAGGTCTCGGTGGCAAATTATAACTGCCCCGGGCAGATTGTTATTACCGGAGAGACAGAAGCGGTAAAGGAAGCGGGCGAGCGGCTGAAGGAAGCCGGGGCAAAGTGCACCGTCCTTTTGAATGTCAGCGGCCCGTTCCATTCTCCTATGCTGAGAGAAGCGGGAGAAGAGCTGGGAAAGGTGCTGGATACGGTCCCATTTACTCCGCTTCAGATCCCTTACGTAACCAATGTAACAGCGGAGGCCGTGGAAGATATTGCATGTACCCGGAAATTGTTGAAGGAGCAGGTAAGTGCTTCCGTACGCTGGCAGCAGAGTATGGAATATATGATAGCAAATGGGGTGGATACGTTTGTAGAAATCGGCCCGGGCAGGACACTGAGCGGATTTATGCGTAAGATTAACCGGGATGTGGAGATGTACCATATCAGTACATGGGAAGATATGGAGGCTGTTTTGAGTAGGAGGAAAGAGCCATGTTAGATGGAAAGATTGCTGTGGTGACTGGAGCGTCCCGGGGCATTGGCAGGGCGATTGCCATAGAGCTTGCGGCAAGAGGCGCGCTGGTGGTGGTTAATTATAGCGGTTCTGAGAGCCGGGCAATGGAAGTGAAACAGGAAATAACGGCACAGGGCGGCAAAGCGGACGTCTGGCAGTGTGATGTGTCTGATTACGGCGCATGCGAAGCTTTCATGCAAGGGGTGATTCAGAAATATGGCAGGATTGATATTTTGATTAATAATGCAGGAATTACACGGGACGGACTTCTGATGAAAATGTCGGAGGAAGATTTTGACCGTGTATTGGATGTGAACCTGAAAGGCGCGTTCCATACGATTCGTTTTGCATCCAGACAGATGTTGAAACAAAGAGGCGGACGGATTGTCAATATGTCTTCGGTAGTTGGAATTGCCGGGAACGCAGGACAAGTCAATTATGCGGCTTCTAAGGCCGGCATTATCGGCCTTACCAAGTCGGCGGCGAAAGAGCTGGCGTCCAGAGGGATTACGGTAAATGCGATTGCGCCGGGATTTATTGATACGGAGATGACGGAAAATCTTTCTGATGCAGTGAAGGAAGCGGCAGCAGCACAGATTCCCCTCGGAAAGTTCGGAAAGCCGGAAGATGTGGCGAAGACGGCAGCTTTTCTGGTATCAGAGGATGCCGGATATATCACCGGACAGGTAATTCAGGTAGATGGAGGAATGGCAATATGAGGAAGCGGAGAGTAGTGGTAACCGGTTTGGGCGCTGTGACGCCTATTGGCAATAATGTGGCGGATTTCTGGAGCGGCGTGAAAGAGGGAAAGGTCGGTATCGGACCGATTACAAAGTTCGATACGACAGATTATAAGGTAAAAAATGCGGCGGAAGTAAAAGGCTTTGTGGCGAAGGAATTTATGGATTTCAAGGCGGCAAAACGGATGGAACCGTTTTCTCAGTATGCGGTTGCAGCAGCGAAGGAAGCGTATGCGGACGCAGGACTTGACATAGAGAAAGAGGATGCCTTCCGTGCTGGGGTAATTATCGGCTCAGGCATCGGAAGCCTGCAGGAAGTGGAGAAGAGTTATGCAAGGATTCTGGAGAAGGGACCCAATAAGGTGAATCCTTTG
This sequence comes from Dorea acetigenes, assembly GCF_025567385.1. Classification (NCBI taxonomy): domain Bacteria; kingdom Bacillati; phylum Bacillota; class Clostridia; order Lachnospirales; family Lachnospiraceae; genus Dorea; species Dorea acetigenes. The sequence goes on along the minus strand of NZ_JAOQJU010000006.1, from coordinate 85,821 downwards.
ATGGTGCCTTTGATGATTTCCAATATGGCAGCGGGAAATGTGTCTATCCAGCTTGGATTCCGTGGAAAATGTACCAACGTGGTGACGGCGTGCGCTTCCGGTACCAATTGTATCGGAGATGCCTTCCGTGCCATCCAGTATGGCGATGCGGAAATTATGGCTGCAGGCGGAACTGAGAGCTGCATCTGTCCTACCGGCGTGGCAGGATTTACGGCGCTGACGGCGCTGTCCCAGACAGAAGACCCCATGCGTGCTTCCATTCCATTTGATAAGGAGAGAAATGGTTTCGTAATCGGAGAAGGCGCCGGGGTGGTAATTCTGGAAGAGCTGGAGCACGCAAAAGCACGGGGAGCGAGAATTTATGCAGAAGTGGCAGGATATGGTTCTACCGGAGATGCATATCATATTACCTCTCCGGCAGAGGATGGAAGCGGCGCGGCGAAAGCCATGGAGCTTGCCATGGAAGAAGCGGGAGTGGAGCCGGGAGATGTAGAATATATCAATGCACACGGAACCAGCACCCATCACAATGACCTTTTTGAGACAAGAGCAATTAAGGCGGCTTTTGGTGAGGCGGCGAAGAACGTAATCATCAATTCCACCAAATCTATGATCGGGCATCTTCTGGGGGCAGCAGGAGGAGTGGAATTTATCACTTGTGTGAAATCCCTGGAAGAGGGATTTATACACCAGACGGTTGGTACGAAAGAGACGGACGCGGAATGTGACTTGAATTATGCCATTGGCGCGCCGGTCGAAAAGGAGATTTCGTATGCCATGAGTAATTCTCTGGGGTTCGGCGGGCACAATGCTACGCTTTTGATTAAGAAATATATGGAATAAAAGAGGTTGGAGAGATGGAATTTGAAAATCTGCTGACATTAATGAAGACGATGTCCGATTCCACGCTGACAGAGCTGCGGTATGAAGAAGGCGGCGTGAAAGTCAAGTTGGCGAAACAGTGTGGAAAGAGCCGGGCAGTGGAAAGTGTTTTGGATACTATAGTAGAAAAAGAAAACATAGAAGAAACGATGGATGAAGAGGGGCAGATTGTGAAATCCCCTTTGGTAGGAACCTTCTATGCTGCGCCCTCAGAGGATGCAGAACCCTTCGCAGTGGTAGGCAGTCAGGTGAAAAAAGGGCAGACGCTGGCAATCGTTGAAGCGATGAAACTGATGAATGAGATTGAAAGTGATTATGACGGAACTGTTGCAAAGGTTTATGTAGAAAACGGGCAGGCTGTAGAGTATGGACAGCCTCTGTTCCTTATCGTTTAAGCGGGGAGGATGTAAAGTGAAGCATTTGGATATTAATCAGATAAAAGAAATTATCCCACACCGTCATCCATTTCTTCTGGTGGACTTTATTGAAGATTATGAGCCGGGAGAGTATGCAGTGGGATATAAATGTGTTACATACCGGGAAGATTTTTTCCGGGGGCATTTTCCGCAGGAGCCGGTGATGCCGGGCGTCCTGACGGTGGAAGCGCTTGCACAGGTGGGTGCGGTGGCAATCCTGAGTATGGAAGAAAATCAGGGGAAGACGGCGTATTTCGGTGCAATTAATAACTGTAAATTCAAAGGAAAGATTGTTCCGGGAGATAAAGTCAGGCTGGAGACGCGGATTATAAAAAGAAAAGGACCGATGGGAGTCGGCAGGGCGGAAGCCAGCGTGGATGGAAAGATTGTTGTCAGTGCAGAATTAACCTTTATGGTTGGACAGGCAGGGAAAAATGATTAGGAAAATATTGATTGCAAACCGGGGAGAGATTGCCGTGCGCATTATCCGTGCGTGCAGGGAAATGGGAATTGAGACGGTAGCTGTGTATTCGGAGGCAGATAAAGAGGCGCTGCATACCCAGCTCGCCGACGAGGCGGTCTGTATCGGGCCGGCGCCTTCAAAGGAAAGTTATCTCAACATGGAAAGAATTATCAGTGCCACCATTGTGTCGGGAGCTGACGCTATCCATCCGGGATTCGGATTCCTGTCGGAGAACAGCCGGTTTGCCGAGCTGTGTGAGCAGTGTCATATTACCTTTATCGGACCGGGGTCAGAGGTTATTGCAAAGCTTGGCAACAAGCAGGAGGCAAGGAACACCATGATTGCAGCAGGAGTTCCCGTGATTCCGGGAAGCACGGAACCTATTTATGATGTGGAAACCGGCAGCAGGGAAGCGGAGAAGATTGGGTATCCCGTCATTATCAAGGCGGCGCTGGGCGGCGGAGGTAAAGGGATGCGTGTAGCTGATACGCCGGAGGAATTTGCGGAGAGTTTTCGGACGGCACAGAAGGAAGCGCAGATGGCGTTTGGTGATGACACGATGTATATCGAGCATTTTGTACGGCATCCGAGACATATTGAATTTCAGATTCTGGCAGATGAGATGGGGCATGTAATTCATCTGGGAGAGCGGGATTGCTCTATCCAGAGAAATCATCAGAAGATGATAGAAGAATCGCCCTGCGCTGCGATTTCGGAAGAACTTCGGAAGAAAATGGGCGAGGCAGCAGTGAAAGCGGCGAAGGCGGCTGGATATGTGAATGCCGGGACGATCGAATTTCTGCTGGAGAAAAACCAGAAGTTCTATTTCATGGAAATGAACACCAGGATTCAGGTGGAGCATCCGATGACCGAGTGGGTAACCGGGATTGACTTGGTGAAAGAGCAGATCCGGATTGCATCAGGACTTCCTCTTTCTTACCGGCAGGAGGATGTGCAGTTGAAAGGACATGCAATTGAATGCCGGATTAATGCGGAAAACCCGGCGGAGGGATTTCGTCCGTCTCCCGGTCTGATTACAGATCTGTATCTGCCGGGCGGTAAAGGAATCCGCGTAGATTCTGCTGTTTACAGTGGATGCACGATTCCGCCTTATTACGATTCTATGATTGCGAAGCTGATTGTCTGGGCGCAGAACCGGGAGGAAGCTATCCGCAAAATGCAGAGTGCGCTGGGTGAGGTAATTATAGAAGGAATTGATACGAATGTAGATTATCAGTATGAGATTTTTAATCATCCCGATTATTTGTCAGGGAATATTGATGTGGAGTTTATTGAGAATAAAGTGATTGGTTATGAAGATTGAAAATATGTTTAAGAAAACGAAGCAGTCCCGTATGCGGCGCAGCGGCAGTGCCCTGAAAGGGGCAAGACCCCAGGTGCCGGAAGGGCTGCTTTGCCGATGTAATAAATGCGGTGCTGCGATTATTGCCGAGGATGTAAAGCAGGGTTACTATATTTGTCCAAAATGCGGCGGCTATTTCCGTGTCCATGCCCGGCGCAGGATACAGATGATTGTAGACGCGGGAACATTTGAAGAGTGGGATGAAAACCTGAAGGGGCAAAATCCCATGGATTATAAAGGGTATGAAGAGAAACTGCAGAATGTGCAGGAAAAGACCGGACTTCGGGAAGCAGTTGTGACCGGGCGCGGAAAGATTGAAGGAAATGATGTAGTGTTGGGCGTCTGTGACGGACGTTTTCTGATGGCGAGCATGGGCTGGGCCGTAGGAGAGAAGATTACGAGGGCGGTAGAGCGTGCGACGAAGGAGCAGCTCCCAGTCATACTCTTTGCCTGTTCCGGCGGAGCCAGAATGCAGGAAGGAATCACATCCCTTATGCAGATGGCGAAGACTTCTGCCGCATTGAAGCGGCATAGTGATGCCGGACTTCTTTATATTTCTGTGCTTACAGACCCTACCACCGGAGGGGTGACCGCCAGCTTTGCAATGCTTGGAGACATCATTCTGGCAGAGCCAGGGGCATTGATTGGGTTCGCCGGTCCACGGGTGATTGAACAGACCATCGGACAGAAACTGCCCAAAGGGTTCCAGAGTTCTGAATTCTTGCTGGAGCATGGTTTTATTGATAGAATCATCGGGCGGGAAGAGATGCGTGAGGAGCTTTCACAGTTGATAAAGCAGCATAAGAAGCAGACGGCGCGAGAGTGTCCGGCAGGGACTCCTGCGCAGGCTGGGGAACAGTTTGCGAAAGAGCGGGAATCGGAGCCGGAAAAAACTGCATGGGACAGGGTCCTTTGTTCCAGAGAGAAAAACCGTCCGGTAGGGACGGATTATATAGAGGAACTTTTTGAAGACTTTATGGAATTACATGGAGACCGCTGCTTTGCGGATGACCGGGCAGTCGTAGGAGGAATTGCAAGCTTCCATGGGATTCCGGTTACTGTGATTGCACAGGCAAAGGGAAGAGATACGAAGGAAAATATTGAACGCAATTTCGGTATGCCTTCGCCGGATGGATACCGGAAAGCGCTGCGCCTGATGAAGCAGGCGGAGAAGTTCGGCAGGCCGGTAATCTGTCTGGTAGATACACCGGGAGCCTTCTGTGGGATTGAGGCAGAAGAAAGAGGACAGGGAGAGGCAATCGCAAGAAATATTTATGAAATGTCAGCACTGAAAGTCCCGACGCTGTCCATTGTTATTGGAGAAGGCGGAAGCGGCGGCGCCCTTGCCATGGCAACTTCGGATGAAGTGTGGATGCTGGAGAATGCGGTTTATTCCATTTTATCACCGGAAGGATTTGCAAGTATTCTGTGGAAAGACAGCACGAAGGCGAAAGAAGCGGCGGAGGTAATGAAGCTGACGGCAGCAGATTTGTATGAAAGAAAGATGGTAGAACGGATCATTCCGGAGCCGGAACATCTGACGAAGGATTCGATGGTGCAGGTAACGGAAATCCTGGACGGCGAGATCCTGAAATTCCTGCATAAGTATGGAACGATTACGCCGGATGAACTGGCAGAGAGGCGTTACAAAAGGTTCAGGATGATGTAAAGAATCAATGTAAGAAATCTAAAAAGAAAGGATTGATTCTTTGTGCCGACAGTGGGTATAATAAGAAAAGGAAAGTTTACTGGAAGAGGGAAATGCAATGGATGCGTATAAGACAATCAATGATATTCTGGTTCACCTGATTAATGAAATCTGGGAGTTGGAAGGAAAAGCGATTATTACAGAAGAATTTAAGGATATTACCAACACTGATATGCATATTATGGAAGCAATCGGTCTGGGAGAGGGGAATAATATGTCTTCCGTTGCAAAGAAGCTGAATATTACCGTAGGTACACTTACCACGGCGATTAACAATCTTGTCAGGAAGAAGTATGTAGAGCGGTACAGAAGTGACGAGGATCGGAGAGTCGTGATTATTAAGCTGACGGACAAAGGAATCCATGCCTACCACCATCATGCGGATTATCATCATCAGATGACGCAGGCAATCTTAGATAAACTGACAGAGGATGAGATTCCGGTTCTTATGAAGACATTGGATGGACTGACAGAATTCTTCCATGGCTATAGTAAGCAGGGAGAATCGAAGAGTATGCCGGAGGAGGAAGCGTAATGTATGAGAATGAAGTGAAGAAACTGCAGGAAATGATTGACGACAGCAGCAATATTGTATTTTTTGGCGGGGCGGGAGTATCCACGGAAAGTAATATTCCGGATTTCCGAAGCGCCGACGGGCTGTACCGGCAGAGCTACAAGTATTCGCCGGAGCAGATCGTAAGCCATAGTTTCTTCGTGCATCATACGGAAGCATTTTATGAATTTTATAAAGAGAAGATGATGTTTCTTTCGGCACAGCCGAATCCGGCGCACAGGAAACTGGCGGAACTGGAAGCAAAAGGAAAGCTGACAGCAGTCGTTACTCAGAATATTGACGGCCTTCATCAGGCGGCAGGCAGCAGGAATGTACTGGAACTCCATGGAAGCATCCACCGCAATTACTGTCAAAAATGCGGCAGGTTCTACGATGCGGCATACGTGAAACATGCAGAGGGGGTACCTCGGTGCCAGTGCGGCGGTCTGATTAAGCCGGATGTGGTTCTTTATGAAGAAGGGCTGGATTCTGGAATCATACAGAAAAGCATCCGGGCAATCAGTCAGGCAGATATGCTGATTATCGGCGGAACATCTCTGGTGGTGTATCCGGCGGCCGGATTTATTGATTATTTCAGAGGAAAACATCTGGTGGTGATTAATAAAAGCGCGACAGCAAAGGAAGTGGGGGCTGAGCTTAGCATTGCTGCGCCAATCGGACAGATACTGGGGCAGATCGTCGTTTCACAGTAGCTGTCTATGTGGTTATCCCGAATCCCATGTTGGGGTTCAGGAAGGAATACAGCAGATCTCCCGTAAAGAGAAGAAGCAAAAGCATACAGAGGATTCTGCGTTTTTGGGTGGACAGTTTCTGTATCCGGTTGTCCAGAAACGGGGCAGCGGCATAGACGATGAAGAGTCCGCCGAAGCCGAAGATAGTAAGCCCTTCCAGGCATACCCGTCCCCGGAGCTGGAACAGCATGTCGCTGTAATCCCACCATCTGACGCCGAACAGCATTTCTAACATCACGCTGGTGAAATACTCAATTGTTCCGCATAATAACATAATCATGCCGAACAGATGAAAAGGCTGTCTGCGCCATTTTTTCAGGAGGAGCAGAATCAGGATTCCACCGGCTCCGTAGATTGGAAGCCATGGGCCGGCGAGGACACCGCGGTTAATAATCATTCCATCTTCAATGATATGTAAAATCACTTCCCATATCCATCCCATTCCAGAAAAAATAAAAAACAACAGAATCAGTGAAGAAGCAGAGTAAGTCCGCTGGTAGCCGATTTCTGCGATTGGGCTGACAGATAAGACAAAGTTTTCAAGTTTGGCTGTCGCAGCTCTCATAATGAATCCCCCTTTATGTAAGTGCATCGTTTTTGTATAGGAATAGTGTACAAAAAACAATTAAAGATAAAGGGTGGTAATTTCTGAAGAAATTCTGAATATTTTTGTATAATTATGAAGGAGAAAGGGATACATATGTCAGGAAAAAGAGGCGCATGTCTGGTGTGTGGGAAGCCATTATTATACTATGAGAATGCCAGAGAAATGGAGTGCAGCATTTGTCATAAGAAGTTTGAGAATAATGTAAGCTGTGAGGACGGACATTATGTGTGTGATGTTTGTCACAGCAAGCGTGGGATTGAAGTGATAGAGGAAGTCTGCAGGAAATCAGGCAGCAGGAACCCCATCTGTTTGATGCAGGAAATCATGGATAATCCTTATATCTATATGCATGGACCGGAGCATCACGTGCTGGTGGGAGCCGTTCTTTTGACTGTATACCATAATTGCGGCGGCCAGATAGATTATCCGTGGGCGATGGAAGAGATGGTACGCAGAGGCAGAGAAGTACCGGGCGGCATCTGCGGATTCTGGGGATGCTGCGGGGCGGCGGTCAGTACGGGGATTGCGTTCAGCATTATGAAGAAAGCGACGCCTTTAAGCGGAAAATCCTGGGGACAGGCAAATCTTATGACGGCAAGAGCATTGCAGAAGATTGGTTCCTGTGGCGGACCGAGATGCTGCAAGAGAGATTCCTTCCTGGCGGTACAGGCGGCATCTGAGGGGATTGATGAAGAATTTGGAATCAGGCTGGAGATGCCCCGGAAGACTGTGTGCAGTTTCTGCGGAGAGAATGAACAGTGTATCCGGCATGCATGCCCATTTTACGAAAAGGAGACGGCTTATGAATAGAAAGAAATTAAAACCATATGGAATTGCAGTATTACTGGTTGTTTTGTATGCCATAGATATTTTCTGGCTGAGCGATTTCCTGGGAGCCTGGATGGGGCTTTTGGGTACGGTAGTTAGTGAAGCGCTGCTGGTGGTGATAGCGGTGGGAGTTTTTCTGATTTTCCGGGGCAGGCTGCGGAGCATTTTCCCGTTCAAGAAGCCGGAAGCAGTGAAAATAGCCGGAACGGTGGTGCTCTGGATAGGGGCATACTGGGGCGCATTGCTGATTACCATGGTGATTGCATACTTTTTCCCACAGGAAGTGATGGGGGCAGGACAGGGAATTCAGGATGTTATGGTGAGCGCTCCGGTGCTTCTGTCCTTACTGGTTATTTCGCTTACCCCGGCAATTTGTGAGGAGATGGCTTTCCGCGGAGCGCTTCTTAGCTGTTTTCGGAGTATGAAGAACAGATGGGCGGCAATTATCATTGTATCGGTTATTTTCGGAGCTTTTCACGGCAGTATCTGGCGTATGGTGCCGACAATGCTTTTGGGGATTGCGATGGGGTATCTGCTGTTTGAGACGGAGAATATGTTCTATAATATGCTGTTTCATCTGATAAATAATGCCTTTCCCATTCTGTTACTGGCTGTTTTAAATGCTCTGCTGAAGATGACCGGGACAGACCTGATTCAGGCGGCGGGGACTTCTGCCCAGATGACAGAGCTGCCCCTTGGTTCCGTTGCACTTTATGTTATGTACGGAGGGGCAGCGCCGCTTCTTATTTATCTGGGAAATTATCTGCTCCATAAGGGACAGCCCGGATATGAGAACGGTGTATTCCCGAGAGAAAAGAAACAGACTTTGATTTTGCTGATTGCCGTCGGGATTGGCATGATGGTTTTGGGGATTTTCTTGCTTATGTTTTCTGTCCTGGTTGAGGGGATAGCATAAGCAGAATGCCCGGAAAAATTGGATCCTTTAAAGGATTTTCTGCATATTGTGCTTGATTTTTTCTGTAAAATATGCATATTGAATCAAATCATCCTCTGTAAATCCGGCAAAACGTGCGCGGTCATAATTTCCTTGGGCGGTGGAAATCTCGGCCAGAACCGGTGTGGCAAGGGGGAGGAACACAATCTGAAGCTGTTTGGAGCTTCGTTTATTTTCCACCTTTAGATAATTTTTGGAGGAAAGCTTCTGGAGCAGTACGGACAGGCTTCGCAGAGATAAATTCGCAAAGTCTGCAAGTTCTTTCCGGCTGCTGCTGTGGTGAGGCTGGGTTAAGTACATCAGAAGACGGACTTCATCCAGCGTCAGGTCATTTTTCAGGGCAATGGGTTCCAGATAGTAATCCATAAGCTTCCGGCTCCGGTAGTCATCCATGAGGAAGCCCTCGGCGGCCAGGACATCTGCTGAGACCTGGCTTCTTTCTTCTCCCAATTTCTTGGAACCGGGCAGGATGGTGGGCGGTACGATGCCATCATTTGCAGCATCCACCAGAAAACGGTAGACCTGCAGCCGGTTCTTCTCATAATCTGCTTCGTCCAGGACATGCTTATAAAAATTATGATAATATTCAAAGACCATGAGTTTCATCTTGATAGTCTTGGAAATGTTCATTCCCTGACTGGCAAGAGAACCTTTGGTTTTTACATAATAATAAATTGGCACCTGAAGGGCGAAGAAGACGTCTGCATAACGGATATATTCCAGATTAAACATAAAATCCTCACACCAGCTGATATGAGTGTCCATGCGGAGATGATGGCTTTCAACGATACTGCGGCGGAACAGTTTGTTCCAGAGTACGCCGTAGTAGAAATCTGCCGGATTTTCAAGCATATGTGCAGCAAATTCTTCTCGGGTCAGTACGCAGTCTTCCTCTATATTGCCCTTATGGGATACCCGTTTTCCAACAACCCGGTAGAAATCAGAAATTACCATGTCACAGTGATAGTGCTCGGCAGTTTCTACCAAGAGCCGGGTGGCGTTTGGGGTAATCCAGTCATCGCTGTCCAGAAATTGAAGGTATGTGCCGCGTGCCATGTCAAGAGCAAGATTTCTGGAATCAGAAACGCCCGAATTTACCTTATGGACGACGCGGACACGGGAATCTGCAGAGGCATAGCTGTCGCAGATGGCGCCGGAAGAGTCCTGGCTACCGTCATCAATCAGTAAAAGTTCAAAGTCGTTATATTCTTGGTTCAAAATGCTGTCGATGCAGCGGGTAAGTGTGCCCTCGGCATTGTATACCGGCACAATAATGCTGACGGTTGGCTCCATAATTAATACACTCCTGTCCTCAAATTATTTGACATCTATTTTAACATGGATTGGGAAAAAATTGAAATAATTTTGCAATTGTGTTATGCTGAAATAGTATTTTTGTCAATACTAAAAATTAGAGAAAAGAAGGGGGAAAGAAATGTTAGAAAAATTTTTTAAGCTCAGTGAAAATGGCACGGATGTTAAGACGGAAATTATTGCCGGTATAACCACCTTTATGACGATGGCCTATATTCTGGCGGTTAATCCCAGCATCCTTTCCGCAGCAGGGATGGATCAGGGGGCAGTATTTACAGCTACGGCGGTTGCTTCTTTGATTGGTACGCTTTTGATGGCAGTATTTGCAAATTATCCATTTGCTCTGGCGCCGGGCATGGGGCTGAATGCATATTTTGCCTATACGGTAGTCCTTGGCATGGGTTACAGCTGGCAGTATGCGTTGACGGCAGTGTTTGCAGAGGGTATTATCTTTATCATTCTGTCATTAACGAATGTCCGTGAGGCGATTTTCAATGCAATCCCGCAGAATCTTAAGGCGGCGGTCAGCGTTGGAATCGGTCTGTTCATTGCATTTATCGGTCTGCAGAATGCGAATATTGTTATCGGAGGCTCTACCTTGCTTCAGTTATTTTCTGTTGATGCGTACAATGAAGTGAACGGTACTGCGGCAACCTTTAACGATGTAGGAATTACAGTACTTCTTGCGATCATCGGTATTCTTATTACGGGAATCCTGGTGATTAAAAATGTGAAAGGAAACATTCTGTGGGGAATCTTAATTACCTGGCTTCTTGGTATTATCTGTCAGTTTGCGGGATTATATGTTCCAAATCCAGAGCTGGGTTTTTACGGGCTGCTTCCGGATTTCAGCAGCGGCCTGTCGATCCCAAGTATAGCGCCGGTGTTTGGGAAGCTTGATTTTTCAGGAATCTTCTCCTTGAATTTTGTAGTCATTCTTTTTGCGTTTCTGTTCGTAGATATGTTTGATACTATTGGAACATTGATCGGTGTGTCTGCTAAGGCAGGGATGCTGGACAAGGATGGGAAGCTTCCGCATATCAAAGGAGCTCTGATGGCGGATGCAGTTGCAACGACAGCAGGAGCAATATTGGGGACGTCCACAACAACCACTTTTGTTGAAAGTGCATCCGGTGTGTCAGAAGGCGGAAGAACCGGGCTTACGGCAGTGACTACAGCAATCCTGTTCGGGCTGTCTTTGTTCCTGTCGCCGATTTTCCTTGCAATTCCGTCCTTTGCAACGGCACCCGCATTGGTGGTAGTTGGATTCTATATGTTGACAAATGTGGTGAATATTGACTTCAACGAGTTGTCAGAGGCGATTCCCTGTTATATCTGTATTGGAGCGATGCCGTTCTTCTACAGTATTTCTGAAGGAATTTCCATGGGAGTTATCTCATATGTTGTGCTGAATCTTCTGACTGGTAAGGCGAAAGAAAAGAAAATCAGTCTTTTGATGTATGTGCTTGCCATATTGTTTATCCTCAAATACATTTTGTTATAAAAAGGAAACTCAAAACAATAGAAATGAATGAAGTCCCTGTCTTTGCCGGAGGTTTTCCGATAAGGACAGGGATTTTTTCTGGTACATGGAAATATTGAGAAAAACAAGAGCAATAATTGTCAAATGGTGTTATAATATCTGACGGGGATAGAAAAAAATTTTAAAAGGTGGTAAGTCATGAAGTTTAATCCAAAAGAAGATGTAAAAAGAATCATCGTAGTCTGTCTGGCATCCGTTATTATGGCGCTGAATATCAAATCCTTTGTCAGGACCGGAGGACTTTATCCGGGAGGGGCGACTGGCATTACGCTGTTAATCCAGCGTGTGGCGGAGATGTTTTTTCATGTAGAACTTCCCTATACGCTGATTAATGTAGCGCTGAATGCATTTCCGGTGTACATAGGTTTTCGGTTTATCGGGAAGAAATTCACCATGTATTCCTGTCTGATGATTGTATTGACCAGTGTGCTGACAGACTTCATTCCCGGGTATGTGATTACGTATGATACCCTGCTGATCAGCATTTTCGGCGGCCTGATTAATGGCGCTGTAATCAGTCTCTGTCTTATGGTAAATGCGACTACAGGGGGAACGGATTTTATCGCAATCTTTCTGTCTGACAAGAAGGGGATAGACTCCTGGAACATGGTATTGGGGCTGAACGTAGTCATTCTGGCTGCGGCGGGTATCCTGTTTGGCTGGGACAAGGCGCTTTATTCCATTATTTTCCAGTATACTTCTACACAGGTGCTGCACGTGCTTTACAGGAAGTACCAGCAGGTGACGTTGTTTGTTGTCACGGACAATGCAAAAGATGTTTACAGGGCGATTGCCAGAACCAGTAATCATGGGGCGACAATTATGGAAGGAGAAGGCTCCTACGAGGGAAAGGAAAAAAAGGTTGTGTATTCGGTAGTGTCCGGTGCGGAGAGCAAAATGGTAATCCGCGCGGTCAAAGAAGCAGATGAACATGCTTTTGTAAATGTATTGAAGACAGAGAAACTGGATGGAAAATTCTATTATAAGCCAAATGAGTAGAGCAGGAGGAGAAAAATGGAAGCAGAGGTAAGAGAGAAGCAGGAGCTTGCGCTTGAAGTGATTGCGAGACTCAAAAAAGAGTATCCGGATGCGGGATGCACGCTGGATTATGATCAGGCGTGGAAGCTTCTGGTTAGTGTCCGGCTGGCGGCTCAGTGTACCGATGCCAGAGTGAATGTGGTGGTGGAAGGGCTCTATGAGAAGTACCCCAGCGTGGAAGCCCTGGCGGAGGCTGATGTGGACGATATCGAAGCAATTGTGCGTCCCTGCGGTCTGGGAAAGAGCAAGGCAAGGGATATAAACGGCTGTATGAAAATGCTGCGGGATGAGTATGGAGGAAAGATACCGGAGGATTTTCAGGCTCTTTTGAAACTTCCGGGCGTGGGGAGAAAGAGTGCGAACCTGATTATGGGGGATGTGTTCGGGAAGCCTGCAATCGTAACAGATACACATTGTATCAGACTGGTAAACCGTATAGGGCTTGTGGATGGGATTAAAGATCCGAAGAAGGTGGAGATGGAGTTGTGGAAAATCATTCCGCCGGAGGAGGGCAGTGATTTCTGCCACCGGCTGGTCTATCATGGAAGAGATGTGTGTACGGCAAGGACGAAGCCATATTGTGACAGGTGCTGCCTTGCTGATATATGCCAGAAGAGGATATAAAGAGATGAACCCAGAAAACTTACAGGAAGACAAAAAAGTAAGGAGGCGGCTATGGCAGATATTGTAGGAATGCTGGATGAATTGCAGGGGAAAGCGCTGCAGGATCAGGAAGTAAGGGAGAAGCTTCTCGCAACCAGAAAAGAAAAGGACCCGGTGTCGGCTTTTTGCCGGGTGTGCAGGGAATTGGGATATGAGCTGTATGAGATGGAATTAATCTGTGCAGGAGAAGAATTTCATGCGGCTATGAAGCGGAGTACGAATGGCGGCGGTGAAAATTCGCCTATGCTTTCCGGAGAGGATGATTTTTATGAATTGTTTTTTGCCAGTATTGAAAATTCCTAAGTGACGGACGGGGAGTGCATGTGGGCACTTCCTTTTTTAATAGACATAATTAAAAAAACACTTGTCAACATAACAAAAATGTGTTATGTTAAGTACAACTTATTCATTTCTGTTTCTTGCAGAAAGTGTTCTTAAGTTAAATCGGCGTTTCGCCAATATTTCACATCAATTTATTTCAGTGACAGAATGTAGAGGAGGGAAGAAAATGTATCATTAGTTCACAACAAAAAAAGTATCACAAATGTTTGTAATAGGCTTTATCTGTATTTATATTTTATCGAAATGCTGTCTCCAGATGATTTAGAAAAGGAGAAAAAGCGAATGAAGAAGAAAAGGATAAAAATAATTATTTTGACAGCAGCAATAGTCTGTGTAATGGCAGCAGGCGGTATTATGGCGTATTTTACGGACGAAGAGAGCGTATCCAATACATTTACGGTGGGAAAGATTTCTCTGGAGATTCAGGAACCGAACTGGAATCCGGATGAAGCGAAAGACATTACGCCAATGAAAAATATTTCCAAAGATCCGCGGATTAAGAATAATGGGGTGAATCCGGAGTTTGTTTTTGTAAAGATAGCGGTTCCCTGTAAAAAAATTGTGACAGTGAATGCAGATGGATCGCGGAATGAAGCGAAGGAGACGGAACTGTATCAGTATGAGGTGAATGAAGGCTGGATGGAGATTCTGGAACCTGAAAAGGATGAAAAAGCGGGGACGGTGACCCATCTGTATGCGTATGGTACAGAGCAGGAATGCACGGAGCTTGTGAAGGACGCAGTGACGGAAGCGGTATTTGACAGCGTGACATTTGTAAATGCGGTAGAAGGGCAGGAACTCGAGATGGGAGCCTGTGATATAGGAGTGAGCGCATATGGAATTCAGACGACAGATCTTGGTGGCGGAAAGACAGCGCCCCTTGATGTGTGGTCCATATTGCAAGCCGGATAGGAAGAAAAAGTGAGATAAAAAACAGAGAGAACAAAAGGCGGCAGATAGAAAGAGAAAATACAGACGAAGCGGTAAGGAGGAGAATTGTGAAAAGAAAAAGGAAATGGATGATTGCGCTGGGATTTTTGATTCTGGTGTGCGGCGGCTATATGGCCGTATCCGCAGGAAATGAGGCAGCTGTCAGCAACCATATTTCTACCGGAATCATAGATATTGAGCTGGAGGAGCATCAGATAAAAAATGGGAAGGAAGCCAAGTGGCAGGATAATCCGCTGCTGCTTCCCGGAGCCGACGTATCGAAGATTCCGCGGATACATAATCGTGGCAGTGACTGTTATGTGAGGGCAAGTATCGGATTTCGGGATCTTGCAGTTGACCTTGAGCGTCATATTTATGGGCTCGGCGGAAGCTGGGTAAAGAAAAGCGATGGGTATTATTACTACACGGATATATTGAAAACAGGGGAAAGCACGGATTTGTTCAAAGGAATTCAGATTCCGGCGAATTTTCCACAAGAGGCGGAGGGAAGTGCGTTCCATCTGGATATATCTGTGGATGCAATACAGAGCCAGAATTTTACTCCGGATTTTTCTTCCGGTATGCCGTGGGGACAGGTAGAAATTCTGAAGTGTGAAAAGCAGGGTCCCTATCAGATTACTTCCTACACTCCCGGAACGGGCAGGATATTTCAGGTTGAGTACCGGGGAGAGAGTGATTCGCTTTTCATTAATGAAGAGGATTTTTTTGAGAACTTCCCGGTTCTCATGCCCGGAGATGTGTATAGTGACAGTGCAGAACTCCGTAACAACAGTGAGAAGGAGATGGAACTATATTTTCGGAGTGAAGTATCTGAAAAGCAGGAGCTGACGGAGGAAGTGGAGCTTTTTATTACGGTAGAAACAGATGGAAATGAAAAGATGCTTTATAAGGGACCGCTGAAGGCAGAATCCTTGTCGGAGAACAGGCTTCTTGCAAAAATCCCAAAGTCAGGGCAGGGAAAATTAAGTTTTACAGTGACTGTGCCAAAGGAATTAGATAATCGATATTCTGCGGAAGAAGGCCAGGTAAAATGGATTTTTACGACAAATCCGAAAGACTCAGGCCTGCCGTCCGTCCGGACCGGCGATTTTCAAAGGATTGGAATTTTTCTGGCAGCGGCAGGCGTTTCTTTGGGGCTGATTGTAATTATCATGAAGAGGAAGAAAAGCAATGAAACGAATCATCGTTATAGCCATTAATATGGCGGTCTGTACGGTGGGAATCAGTATTTTGCTGTTTGCCATATTGCTGCTGGCAGGCATAAGACCCTATGTAGTGCTGTCCGGCTCTATGGAGCCCGTAATCAGGACAGGAAGCCTTTGTTTTGTGTACAGGAGAGCCGATTATGAAGATATCTGTACCGGCGATATTATTGCCTTCCATGTGCAGGGAGGGAATCTGGTAACGCATCGGGTAATTGCGGTGACAGAAGAAGGATTGGAGACCAAGGGTGATGCAAATGAACTGTCTGATGGAATTACGACAACGGAGAGGAATTTTGAGGGAAAAACGCTCTTTTGCATTCCGGGGCTGGGATATTTCAGCAGATTCTGTCGGACGGGACGGGGGAGAGCAGTGATGCTGTTTTTGCTGGCAGGTGTTTTCCTTGTGGAAATTTTAGAAAGTACAGGCGGGAAACAAAATAACAGGAGGAAGAAAAAAGAAAATGAAGAAAAGATATAGAAAAGCGCGGTTGTTTCTTTTGGATATGGCAGTTTTATCTGTAAGTATTGTAGGAGTGCATTCCATTTATGCGTATTTTACACATCAGGCGGCATTGGCGAACCAGGTTACTATCGGCGAAAATACGATTGTGCCGGAAGAACCGTTTGATCCTCCGTCTCCCGGGGAGAAAACCGTGAAAGAACCAAGAGCGGTGAATACAGGGAAAACCAATTGTTATGTGAGAGCGAAAGTTCTGTTGTCGGATAGCAGAGTTCAGTCGTTTCTGACCTATGTGAATGAAGGTAATACCGGTGAAGGGCTGTGGATTAAAAATAAGGATGGCTGGCTATATTATGACCGGATATTGGAGACATCGAAAAAAACAGAACCTATTTTTACCCATATTATAACAAATGAAGAAATCCCGGAAGAGTTGAAGGATTTCTCGATTGACGTGCTGTTTGAGTCTGTGCAGGCAGAAGGATTTAAAAATGCGGAAGATGCTTTTGCAGAGATTAAAGGTACGAAAAAAGAAGTGGAGGAAGCTTATGAATCTATTTAGAAGAAAAAGGCGTTTCCCGGCGCTTGTGATGGCGGCTGTTATGCTGCTGTTTACCTGGGATGTTCCGGTCGAAGCCGAGGAAACGGAGGCAGTGGAAACAGAAGAGATGGCCGAAGCTGAGGAAACGGTTTCTTACGGTTCGCCGGAAAATGGGGAGGACTATGATTTTTCGGGGATTGCTCCTTTGTATGAAGAGGCGGAGACAGCAGACCGGTATTTCGGCTTTGCGGAGGAAAATGTCTTTCGGGCAAGGGAAATTACGCGCCGGACAGATTTGGCGGTTCATATCAGAAAACGGGCGGAATGGACGAATCAGGATACGGGAGATGGGGAAATTACACTGCAGTATGCGTCTAATTCAGGTTTGGTCACAGGAACGAAGGATATGAATATCATTCTACTTCAGGACAAATCCGGCTCTATGGATTCCAACTATGGATTTCGCATACAATTGGAGTATGAAGGATTGAGTGCTTCAGCTTATCAAAGTTCGGAGTATTATCCCATAAGAAATCCTTATGGATGGACGGAAGCAGCGGACGAGATGGTAGATGAGATCGTGGAAAACCGTAATTACGTGGGAAATTTAAATTATACAGGAGAGGGATTTAACGGAGGTTACATTCATAATGGGGAAATGGCATATAATTCGCCGTGCCAGGTGGACGCACATTATTATCTGCTGGCTGCGGATGACGCGACTTCCGGAAATACGAAATCAACTTTTATACATGGCAATAATCTGTATAACATTTCCGGCACGGATTATCACCATTATCGGTTACTGAGCAGCCGAGAGGAAGCGCTTGGCTATCTGGCAGCCGGACGAAGAGTCATACGGGCAAAGAAATATTGCGATGAAAATGGAGAGCTTCATTTTGCGGATGAGTATTACTATTTTTTAGATATCAGTAAAATTGTAACATATCATGGTAAGCAGTATTTGAGTACGATTGACACGGAGTGCGAGAAGAATGACAGGCTTTCTAAGTCTCAGGATTTTATGAAAAAACTGACGGAGAATATGAAGAATCTAAATAAGAACAATCAGATTGCATACATCCCTTTCTGGGGCGATGTGCCACAGAATGGAAGCTGGCGCAATTTGTCTGCCAATGGAAGTAATAACGGACTGATTGTTGATACCTATTCACCGCAGATATCAACGAAAGCGGGAGTAGGAACCTATGGATTTCAGCCGGAGAGTAAGTTTGGCGTTATTCTGGAACAGATACAGAATCCGTTTACCTACAATGGAACGAACTGGTCTGCGGCGTTTAATCAGGCGCTGGTTTATCTGAAGCAGCGGAATAATTTGGAGAAGGAAAAGGATACGCTGCTTATATTCCTGACAGATGGTATGCCGCAGGGATTTGCCGGAAAAGCATCCGATATTCATAATCCGGCGATTAACGGGCAGAATCAGATAAAAGAGCTGAAAGGATTGGACGGGGTGAGGATTTACGCCTGCGGCGTTTGCATTAACCAGCAGGATCAGACGGTGACGGACAGGATGAATCAGGTAGATTCTTCCGGAGCTGCTACATTTGCCCGGACGACAAATCAATTTAACGAGCTGATGGAGGCAGTGGAGGAACGTATACAAGAGGAATATGAAGAGGCCATATACGGAAAAGATGGATTCTATATGGATCAGTTGTCAGATGAGGTTTCATTGGATGAAAAGAAACTGGATTCTTCCTGGTCTGTGCTGGAGAAGGAAGATGCGGCGCTGGTAAAGGGCGTTCCGGAAAATGTCTACCGCGAGGTAGCGGATCATCCGCAGGTTACTCATGTATATGTGCGAAAGACAAAGACGGTCTATTGGTATGTAAAAGAGATGACGAATGGTTCTTATGACGCGGAGGGGCATACGTTTTCTTTTCCGGTTACTTACATGGGATATGACGATTCAACGGCAGGAAATAAGAAAAATATACAGACGAATCAGAAGCAGAAATTTACGTATATTTCTTCCGCAAATGAAAATCAGGTGCTGGAAGTAGCGACAGAGGTTCCGAATCTTGTTTTCAGCAGGCAGAATCCTTCGATTTCTATTGAAAAGAAACTGGAAGGTTCTGATTTTAAAAAGGATCAGACATTTTATTTTTCCTGTGCGGACACCAGGCAGAGCTATGCTGTGAAAGATGCAGTTAAAACAGCCAGCGTGACGGTGAAAGCGGGAGAAACCGTGGGAAGGACGATTATCAACGATATGAAGCCCGGAACGTATTATATTTATGAAACAGATAAAGAGGGGAAGATCATAAGCCCGGAGGAAAAATGTGTTTCGATGGGGCAGAAAAAGGAGATCATGACCCTGGAGAAGAATTCCGAAGTTCCGGCATCTGCGACTGCTTCAGATGGATCTTTACTGGAGAATCGAAATAATTATCTGCAGATATCCGCTGTGGATGCAGCAGTTTCTTTTACGAATTCTTATACGTCTGTGATAGGAGAGAAAATGTGGGATGACGGCGGCTCATCAAAGCGTCCTTCCAAGGTTGTGATAAATTTGTATTGCGATGGAAAAAAGGCGGACAGTGCAGAAGTTTCAGAAAAGACAGGATGGAAATTCGGATTCAATAATCTGTCTGTATATGATAGTCAGGGAAAGGAACATGAATATACGGTTGAGGAAGAGCCGGTAGACTGGTATCGGACTTTTGTTCAATACGAGAACCGCAGCGGCGGGAAATATGCAATCATAACCAACAGGCTTGAGGCAGGGGATTTGACTGTTACGAAAACCATAAAATCCGGCGAGGAAGATATCTGGTGGGCGCACGGGAATCCAACTTTCGTTATCCGGGTATCAGGAGACGGGGCGGACGGAGAGCACTGCACTTTCTACCATACTTATGAATTTACGCGGGAGTATGTGCAGGAACATCAGAAGGATGGGGTGGTATCCTTATCCTATACATTTAAAGACATTCCGCTTAGCGGGCAGTATAAAGTAGAAGAGCTGTGTGTGAGCAGATATGGCCCCGGATGGGTAAAAGGAAATGGAGAGAATGTAACGCTTAGAGAAGATACGGCAGGGGAAGAAGAAGGTGTTTTCAGCAAATATGCAGAGGTGAATCTGAAGGAAAGGCCGGAAGGGACGGAAGTAGAGTTTTTCAACGATAAGAAAAATTATGGATGGTACAGTCATAACGCCTTTGTAGAAAATCAGATTCACCTGCAGTAAAATCCCAGATATCCAGTGGCAGGATTATGGGTTAAAGCGTCGGAAATGGTTCGATGCTTCGCGCAAGAATGCCATGCATATGTGCAATGGCGATGCCGTAATTTGTCATAGGGATACCGGCGTCTTCGGCACATTTCAGGCGGTATTTCATTTCACGTTCATTAAGCGTGCAGCCGCCGCAGTGGATGATGACCTTATATTTGGATAAATCCAGTGGAAATTCTGTCCCGCTGGTGAATGCAAAGTTCAATTCTTTGCCGGTGTATTTCCGAAGCCAGTTAGGGAGCTTTACGGTACCGATATCTTCACATTGGCGGTGATGAGTGCAGCCTTCCGATATCAGGATTGTATCACCGTTTTCCAGTGTATCTAATGCACGGGCGCCCGCTACTGCCATTTTCAAATTTCCCTTGTATCTGGCAAACAGGATAGAGAAGGATGTTAGAAGGATGTCTGCCGGGGTATTGGCGGATACCTGCTCAAATGCCTGGCTGTCAGTGATAACCATTTTAGGCTTTTTTCCCAGAGAAGCCAGCGTATCTTTCAATTCGGTTTCTTTTACAACGATTGCAGTGGCATTTGCCTCCAGTACATCGCGGATTGTCTGTTGTTGCGGAAGAATCAGCCGTCCTTTTGGCGCGGCAGAATCAATGGGAACAACAAGGATGACAAAATCAGACGGCTTAAGCAGATCTGCGACGATGCGGCGCCCGGTATCTTCTTTGGGAGCTTGTTTCGCGATGAGTTCCTTCAGTTCATAGATATTTGTTCCGGTAGTTGTACTTACCCGGATGACATTATCTTCGGCACCTGTATGGAGATCAGTGCTTATAGCGTCTTTTGAGGCTAGATCTGACTTATTTATAGCAATGACATAAGGAATCTCTTTTGCCCGTATCCGTTCAAGAATCCGGTGGTCTTCCTGGGTCATTCCCACGGAGCCGTCTACGACCAGAACGGCAATGTCGGTTTTGTTCAGTATTTGATAGGCCTTTTTGATGCGAAGTTCTCCCAGTTCTCCGGAATCATCAAGACCCGGAGTGTCAATTATGACTACCGGTCCCAGAGGCAGAAGTTCCATCGCTTTTAGGACAGGATCGGTGGTGGTTCCTTTTATATCGGATACAATTGCAAGATTTTGACCGGTAATAGCGTTAATGATACTGGATTTTCCGGCATTACGTTTCCCGAAAATGCCAATATGTATACGATCTGCAGATGGGGTAGTGTTTAGGCTCATAGTATATTTCCTCCTGGTGAAAAGAGGGACGGAGCCTGTAATTCTCCGTCCCTGGATTGTATGGTTATATGGTTTTATTGTATTTAGAAGCGAAAATCCCGACGGTTATTCTCACGGATCAGGCGAAGATTCTCCATAACGACAGCTCTTGCTTTTTCGTTGGGAACATTCAGGATTTCTTTGTCAATCAGTTTATCGCCGAGTGCTTTGGTTTCAGGGGAAGCATAATCCATCAGATATTCTTCCAGTGTCATCAGTGCATTGGGATGACAGCAATTCTGAATCTGTCCGCTTTTGCAAAGAGACATGAACCGGTCACCGGTGCGTCCTTCTCTGTAGCAGGCGGTACAAAAGCTTGGAATGTACTCCATCTCCATCAGCCAGCGTACAACCTCGTCCAGTGTACGATTATCAATAACGTCGAACTGTTCGGATTTTTCATCATCAGGTTCGGGTTCACAGTAGCCCCCCACGCTGGTTCTGGAACCGCCGCTGATCTGGGAAATGCCAAGGTGAAGAACGCGTTCTCTCGTCTTCTGGCTTTCCCGGGTGGAAATAATCATACCGGTATAGGGGACCGCGATACGGATACATGCAACGATTTTGGCAAATGTATCGTCATCAATACCATTGGTGAAGGAAGAAGCATCAATATCGTCTGCATTGCGCAGTCTCGGTACACTGATGGTATGAGGTCCCACGCCAAAAGCGGCTTCCAGATGTTCTGCATGCATCAAAAGACCAGCAAATTCATAACGGTATTTATCCAGACCAAATAGAACGCCGACGCCTACATCGTCGATTCCGCCTTCCATAGCACGATCCATCGCTTCGGTGTGGTAGTCATAGTCATGTTTCGGGCCTGTCGGGTGAAGTTTCAGATAACTTTCTTTATGATAGGTCTCCTGGAAGAGAATGTAGGTTCCGATTCCGGCTTCTTTTAATAAGCGGTAATTGTCCACAGTGGTTGCGGCAATATTGATATTGACGCGGCGGATAGCTCCGTTTTTATGTTTGATACTGTAAATGGTATTGATAGAATCCAGGTAGTATTCCATGGTATTGTGTACAGGATCTTCCCCGGCCTCCAGGGCAAGACGCTTATGACCCATATCCTGAAGAGCAATGACCTCCCGGCGGATTTCTTCCTGAGAAAGCTGCTTGCGGGCGATATGCTTATTTTTCATGTGATAAGGACAGTAGGTACATCCGTTGATACAGTAGTTGGACAGATATAAAGGGGCGAACATAACGATACGATTGCCATAAAAGTCTTTCTTAATCTGTTCTGCCAGTTTGAAAATCTTCTGATTCATAGCTTCGTCGTCACAGGCAAGCAGGACGGAAGCTTCCCGGTGGGACAGGCCTTTTCTTTTGCCGGCTTTTTCAATCAGAGATGCAATCAGTTCCAGGTTATTTTTGTTTTCGTCGGCGTAAGCCAGCGTGTCCAGAATTTCTTCATGGTT
The DNA here is from genome assembly GCF_025567385.1 of Dorea acetigenes. NCBI lineage: Bacteria > Bacillati > Bacillota > Clostridia > Lachnospirales > Lachnospiraceae > Dorea > Dorea acetigenes. Next base: position 63,317 of record NZ_JAOQJU010000006.1, on the reverse strand, counting down.
AATGAAGTCATCGGCGTGTTTTGAGTTTACATCATACATTATTATTTTCCTCCATATTTGTGTATTTATGTTTATTCTTATTTTTATGTTATACATCCATTAAAGAATCGCCCCGTGCGGTTACGACATGATAACCGATAGATTCCATTTGTCGGATTAATTTTGCTTTCCCTTCTGCAGCTTCTTCTCCGGTAGCAATTTTGTTATCATATAAGGAGTAATTTTTTCGGTTATCCCGGGGAGAAAGGTTGGGCATTACCACATTGGCGCCCGCCAGGATGCCAAGTTCCCTGCCGTGCGTATCAATAGTTCCCAGAGCGGTGGTGGCAGGAAGGAGTACTTTGGGAAGCATCAGCCTTAAAAGACCCAACATATACAGGGTCAGTTCCAATGTTCCGGCTTTTTCCCCGGCAAAAACCGTGTCATGATGGGGGATGAAAGGTCCGATCCCTACCATATGGGGCTGCAGCTTTTCAATGAACAGCATATCCTCCGCCAAATGCTCCGCGGTTTGATGAGGTGAACCTACCATGAAGCCGGTTCCTGTCTGGTAGCCTATTTCTTTTAAGTTCCACAGACATTGTTGGCGGTTGGAAGCTGAGAGCTGCGGCGGGTGGAGTGTGCGGTAATGGGTTTCATTAAAGGTTTCATGACGCAGCAAATAGCGATCTGCACCGGCGTTATAATATTCCAGGTAAGAGTCATAAGGCTTCTCGCCGATGGACAGGGTAATGGCACAGTCGGGAAAACTTGTTTTTATCCTGTGTATCAGATGTGTCATTCGCTCATCTGTATAATAGCCGTCTTCGCCGCCCTGCAGCACAAAGGTACGAAAGCCCATATCATAGCCGCTGCGGCAGCAGGATAGAATGGTATCCTCATCCAGGCGGTAGCGGGGGATATTTCCGTTACTTTTGCGGATGCCACAGTAGAAACAGTCATTTTTACAATAGTTTGTAAATTCAATCAGTCCACGGATGTAGACGTCGCGGCCATAATACTTGTGGCGGATTTCTCTTGCCTGTACAAAAAGATAGTCTGCAAGTTCCGGGGTGCGGTTCTCAATCAGCGTTATCCATTCCTCTTTTGTGAGTCGGTGTTCGGTTTTCAGTTTATCAATGAGTTGTTTCATGGATCACCTCTTTAAAATTAAAAAACTGCGTCCTTGCAAAAAGACGCAGATAAAAAGGTATAAAATCTCCTGTTTTTTCTATATAAAGCAGAAAATTTCTTCGGAATTTTTCAGAATCTGTGCGCCTTTTTACGCAGGTATGCTCCTTTGTAATCAGTACGTTTTTTTTCATAATAACATATTGAAAAAAATTACTCAATAAAAGTTTAATATTTGGCAAAGATTTTAGGTGAAAACATTGACAAGGAGCAGGTATTTTGGTACTTTTAGACTAGAGTTTAGACTATAGTACGAAAAGTAAAAAGGAGATAGTAGAATGCCACTGATAACGAGTATTCAGAAGTATTCAATCCACGATGGAGACGGAATCCGGACGACTGTGTTTTTTAAAGGTTGTCCGTTGTCCTGCGTATGGTGCCACAATCCGGAGACCCAGTGTTATGGAAAGGATGTTATGTATGACAGGGAGCGGTGTACCGGCTGTCAGAGTTGTGTAAATGTCTGTCCGCAGCATGCAATTCATGCAGACGGGGATAAAGTAGTAACGGACACAGATGTTTGCGACCGGTGCGGAACTTGTCTGGATTATTGTGTGAATAATCTGCGGGAGCTCGCCGGAAAAGAATATACGGTGGAAGAGCTGGTAAAAGAGCTTAGAAAAGATGAGATGTTCTATGAAGAGTCCGGCGGAGGAGTGACATTATCCGGCGGCGAGGTTATGACCTCCGATATGGATTATGTAGAAAAACTGGTAAAGAAGCTTCATCACATGGGGATTACGGTTACGGTTGATACCTGTGGTTTTGCGCCATATGAAAACTTTAGACGGATTTTACCCTATGTGGATACATTTTTGTATGATATCAAGGTGATGGATCGGGAATTACATAAAAAGTATATTGGTGTAGATAATGAACTGATCTTAAAGAATCTGGAGCAGTTAAGCAAAGACGGGGCAAGGATTTATATCCGTATCCCGACGGTGAAAGAAGTAAATGGAACCAGGGAGCAGATGCAGGAGATTATTTCCTATCTGGATGATAAGAAAATTCATGTGGCTCAGATAAACCTTTTGCCATACCACAATACAGGGGCAGGCAAGTATGGAAAGCTGGGGCAGGCGTATGATGGCAGCGGGCTGCACGCTCCGTCTTCGGAAGAAATGGATGAGTTTGTGATCCTGTTTCAGGAAGCAGGTTATCAGAATACAAAAATAGGAGGATAATGATAATGGAAAAAAGAGGAATGAACGAACGGATTCAGGCGCTCCGCGAATTGAGCGTAAGCACGCAGCCACATATTGATATGGAGCGTGCAAAAAGTGAGACAGAGACTTACAAAAAGTATGAAGGACAGTTGTCTGTACCGGAGCTTCGAGGGCAGGTACTGTATGATTATTTTGCCTCAAAGACTCTGTATATCGGTGATGGGGAATTGATTGTAGGTGAGAAAGGAGATTCCCCGCAGGCATCACCGACTTTTCCTGAATTATGCTGCCACACCGTTGAAGATATGCATGTTATGAATGACCGGGAATTAATTAACTTTACCGTGCAGGAAGAGGATTTTACCGTGCAGGAAGAGGTGATGATTCCTTACTGGGACAAAAGATGTATCCGCAATAAGATCCTGCGTCAGATGACGCCGGAATGGAAGAAGGCTTATGAATGTGGTATTTTTACAGAGTTTATGGAGCAGCGGGGACCGGGGCATACAGTTGGTTCCTTTAAAATCTATGAGAAAGGTTTCCTTGATTATAAAGCAGATATTCAGGCGGCGATTGATGAGTTGGATTTTCTGAATGACAAGGAAGCGCTGGATAAGAAGAACGAGCTGGAAGGCATGAAGATTGCCTGTGACGCTATTATGGTTCTTGGTGAGCGTTATGCTGCTTATGCAAGAGAACTGGCAGAGAAAGAGACGGATGAAAAGAGAAAAGAAGAATTGCTCCAGATTGCGGCGAACTGTGATGTGGTTCCGGCGCACAGACCGCAGACCTACTGGCAGGCAATCCAGATGTACTGGTTTGTACATCTTGGAGTGACGAGTGAGCTGAATCCCTGGGATGCGTATAGTCCGGGACGCCTGGATCAGCATCTGAATCCATTCTATGAAAAAGATGTAGAAGATGGAATTTTGGATGATGAGAAGGCGCTGGAGCTTCTGGAGTGTCTCTGGGTGAAGTTCAATAATCAGCCGGCGCCGCCGAAGGTTGGTATTACGTTGAAGGAGAGCAGTACCTATACAGATTTTGCGAACCTGAATACGGGAGGTATCACTCCGGACGGAGAGAATGGCGTAAATAATGTAAGCTATCTGATTTTGGATTGTATGGATGAAATGCGCCTTCTCCAGCCAAGTTCTAATGTGCAGATTAGCAAAAAGACACCGCAGAAGTTCCTGAAGCGTGCCTGCGAGATTTCCAGAAAAGGCTGGGGCCAGCCCGCATTCTACAACACGGATGCAATTATCCAGGAGCTGATGAATGCAGGAAAGACACTGGAGGATGCAAGACGCGGCGGTACAAGCGGCTGTGTAGAGACAGGAGCGTTTGGTAATGAGGCATATATCCTGACAGGATATTTTAATATACCGAAGATTTTCGAGCTGACTCTGAACAATGGCTATGATAAGATGTCAGATCAGCAGCTTGGTCTGGAGCTTGGTTATGCCACAGATTTTAAAACCTATGAAGAACTGTATGATGCGTTTAAGAAGCAGATGCAGTATTTCATTGATATTAAGATTAAGGGAAGTAACGTAATTGAGAAAATCTATGCCGAAGAGATGCCGGTACCCTTCCTTTCTATTATTACAAATGACTGTATTTCTAAAGGAAAGGATTACAATGGCGGAGGCGCAAGATACAATACCAAATACCTGCAGGGTGTAGGCATTGGAACCATTACCGACTGTCTGGTAGCAGTGAAATATAATGTGTTTGATAAGAAGACATTTACCATGGAAGAGCTGATGCAGGCGCTGGATGATAATTTTGAGGGCCATGAACGTATTTTGAATCTTGTGAGAAATAAGACGCCAAAATACGGCAACGATGATGATTATGCAGATGATATCATGAAGGATGTATTTGAGTTCTACAGAAGCCAGGTGACCGGGCGTCCGAACATGCTTGGCGGTATGTACCGGATTAATATGCTTCCGACTACCTGCCATGTATATTTCGGTGATGTGATGATGGCAAGCCCCAATGGACGACTGGCACATAAGCCGGTATCCGAAGGCATTTCACCGGAGAAGGGAGCAGATGTGAACGGACCTACGGCAGTAGTAAAATCTTGTGCGAAGATGGATCATCTGCAGACAGGCGGAACGCTGCTGAACCAGAAATTCACGCCAAGTGTTGTAGCCGGAGAAGAAGGGCTGAATCAGATGGCGAATCTTATACGTACCTATTTTACAATGGACGGACATCATATCCAGTTCAATGTTATTGACAAGGAAACGCTGATTAAAGCACAGCAGAACCCGGAAGAATATAAGGATCTGATCGTACGTGTTGCGGGATACAGTGACCATTTCCGGAATCTGAGCAAGGCATTGCAGGATGAGATTATCGAGAGAACGGAGCAGAGCTTCAACTAAGAGATAAAGGTGAGAGTCTGATGAATATAGGAAATATGGCAGAGAAAGCAGCAGAGAAAACGGCGCCTAAAGGGGTGAAGAACAAAATCGTGTCTGCCGCCTGGCAGCTGTTTCATGACAAAGGTTATAACCATACCACGGTAGACGACATTATTGAATTGTCGGGAACCTCAAAGGGCTCTTTCTACTATTACTTCAATACAAAAGATGAGCTTTTGAATACATTGTCGGTAATCCTGGATGATTATTATGAAGAATTAGAAGGAAAGATGAATCCCGGGATGAATAGTTTTGTGAAACTTTTATTTTTGAATGTGGAGGTGCATTCCATGATGGAAGAGAAGATCAGTATCGATCTTCTCGCCTCCTTGTATTCTACGCAGTTGGTTACCCAGGGAAACAGTTATCTTTTGGATCAGAACCGGAAATATTACCGTCTGATTCATAAGATTGTAGAAGAAGGGCAGAAGCGGGGGCAGATACGGGACGATAAGCCGATTGGAGAGATTGTGAAATATTATAGTATGTGTGAAAGGGCATTAATATCCGATTGGTGCATGAATAAGGGCAGCTATTCTCTTGCGCAGTACAGCAGAGAATGCATGCCCATCATGCTGGAGTACTTTAAGGCTTAGCAGGATATACTCTTTTCCTGACGAAATAAAGGCAGATTACCTGCATGACTATGGAAAGGAGCCATGACGCCGGGTAGGAGATAAACAGGAAGGAAAGCGTCCTGTGGTGCGGGAAAAGTCCGAATATCCAGACAATTCTGGTTCCTACCGTCCCGATAATGGACAAAATCATGGGGACAGCGGAATATCCCATTCCGCGCATCGGACCCGGAAAGAGATCCATTAATCCGCACAAAAAATAGGTTGCCGTGGTGTAGGCAAGAATCTCGGTACCGCATTGAATGACCTCCGGGCTGGAGGTATAGATTTTTAAAATTTCAGGTGCAAAAATGTAGGAGCCACAGCCAAGTACCAGGGAAATGCCTACGGTCAGGATCATACAGTCTGCAAGGATCCGATCCATACGTTTGTATTTGCCGACGCCGTAATTCTGGCTTGTGAAACTCATGCATGCCTGCGTAATAGAGTTGACTGCTACGTACAAGAAGCCGAAGATATTGTTCGCTGCAGTATACCCGGCCATGGCAACAGAGCCGAAAGAATTCACGGAGGACTGCAGCAGTACGTTAGAGAAGTTGATGACAGTACTCTGGATTCCGGCAGGGATGCCTACCTGGAAGATCTGTTTCAAATAGGCGGTTTTCAGCGTTAATTCAGAAAAATGAAGCTGATAGATTCCTTCGGATCTGCAAAGGCAGCGAATTACCAGGATGCAGGAAACCATCTGGGAAATTATGGTGGCAATTGCTACGCCTGCCACACCAAGATGGAATACGATAACAAGGAACAGGTTCAGACCCGCATTCAGCAATCCTGAGATAATCAGAAAGAACAAAGGGCGCTTGGTGTCTCCTATGGCACGCAGGATGGCGGCACCGTAATTGTAAAGCATGAAAAATGGCATTCCCAGAAAATAAATTCGCATATAAAGGGAAGATTGACTGATTACATCAGAAGGGGTTCCCATTAGTTCCAACGCGAGCCTGGAGAAAAGGAGCCCGGCAATCGCCATAACGATTCCGCTGATTAGGGCAAATAGGATGGAAGTATGTACGGTTTCCGACATTTCTTTGGCTTTCCCGGATGCATAAAACCGGGCTGCCAGTACATTGCTGCCCAGGGAAATTCCGATGAACAGATTGGTAAATACATTAATTAAAGCTGTGGTGGAGCCTACGGCAGCCAGTGCCTGGCTTCCGGTAAATCTTCCAACGATGATAATGTCGACTGCATTGAACATTAGCTGTAAAATACCGGAAAGCATTAATGGAAGCGAAAAAGAGATTAGTTTGTCCATAACGGATCCATTGCACATGTCAATTTCAAATTTGTTATTTTTCAAAATTCTCATCTCCTGTATTTCTCTATATACAAATTATATACCATATAGGGGAGTATAAGGTCAATGGGATATAGAAAAACCCTATAGGTAAATGAATTATATAAAAATAACTGATTTGCAATTCTGGAAGAAGAGTCCTATAATACAATTAAAGATATTATTGAGGCAGAAATGCCGATTCCCTTCTACGAAAAAACCTTTCAAGTTCGCTTGCTTGAAAGGCTTTTTTTGTGGTATAGGGAACTTGAGGCAGACTTGTCTGATTTAAGTCTGATAAGCCTATCGGCCTGTTGGCTTGAATGCGCCGTCCAGATAAGCCTGCAGGGAACGCTTCATATTTCCTTCAAAATCGGCATCGCCATTTTTCAGGCACCATTCAAATACATTTCCAATGACAATCATACGGATATCCGTCGTTATATCCTCCAATGGATAGGACAGATGGATGACGCCTGCATCGAGAGCCTTTTTCAAATAATTGTGAACTGTGACGATCGGATATGGGCGTTCGGTACGGATTGCAGGATTCAAAGACTGGTTTTTTGGTGTATAATAATTGGACATAAAAGACAATCCAAGATCCTGGCAGTAATGTACATAATTCAGATAAACCTGAATAATCGCTGTCTTTGCTTCTTCCGGGCTTTCGGGGAGATCCAGAAGATCCGGATTGATGCTGGGCTGTTCTTCAATATAATAAGAGAGCAGGTCATCTTTTGTCTTGAAATGGTGGTAGAAGCTGCCGTTGGATACGCCGGCTTCCTCGCAGATATTCTTAATGGAGAGTGCTTCATAGCCTTTTTCCTGCAAAATGTTTTTTGCAGCATTAAAGATTTTCTTTTTCGTCTCTCTCGATTTTTGCTGTTGTTTTGTCAGTTCCTGTATTTCACTCATAATGGTGCGATTCCCTTCGTTATGGTTATTTTCGTGGAAGTAAGTATATCATATTTTCTTTGAATTTTCAAGAAAACAGAGCGGACTCGGTATTGAAGCTCTATATAGTGTTTGTACTATATCCGGTAATCCGATTTACTGATGTATGGAAAAATCCTGTGGAAATGCAGATATTTAATTGCTATAATATAGTACGGAAGTAATGGAGAAAGGATTTGCAGAATGGATATTAATCAGAAAATTACCGAAGAATTAGGTGTGAAAAGGTGGCAGGTGGACGCTGCCGTGAAGTTGATAGACGAGGGCAATACGATTCCTTTTATTGCCAGATACCGGAAGGAAGCGACGGGGACGCTGGATGATGAGCAGCTTCGTAAATTATTTGAGAGGCTTACTTATCTTAGAAATCTGGAAGAGAAGAAGGAACAGGTACTGTCAAGCATTGAAGAACAAGGAAAGCTTACAGAGGAATTAAGAGCGCAGATTGCAGCGGCAGAAACCCTGGTAGTGGTAGAGGATTTATACAGGCCATACCGTCCGAAGAGGCGAACCCGGGCAACGATTGCAAGGGAGAAGGGATTGGAACCTTTGGCAGCGCTGATTATGCTGCAGAATGTGAAACAGCCGTTGGAAGAGGCGGCAGCAGACTATATTAATTCTGAGAAAGAAGTGAACACGGTACAGGAAGCTATTGCAGGAGCGCAGGATATTATTGCCGAAATTATTTCAGATGAGGCGGCTTACAGAAGCTGGATACGGAATACGACCATGAAGAAGGGGAAAGTCGTTTCTGTGGCAAAGGATGCCAAGGCAGAGTCGGTATATGAGATGTACTATGATTTTGAAGAGCCGGTTATGCGGCTTGCAGGCCACCGAATCCTGGCGTTGAACCGGGGAGAGAAGGAAAAGTTTCTGAATGTCAGGCTTGAGGCGCCGGAAGAAGATATTATCCGCTATCTGGAGAAGAAAACGATTCGCAATGATAATCCTTATACGACGCCGGTATTGAAGGAAGTCGTAGAGGATAGTTACAAACGTCTGATTGCCCCGGCGATTGAGCGTGAGATACGAAATGAGCTGACAGAGCGGGCAGAGGACGGCGCAATTTCCGTATTTGGCAAGAACTTAGAACAGCTTTTGATGCAGCCGCCGATTGTGGGACAGACGGTTCTTGGCTGGGATCCGGCATTTCGTACCGGGTGCAAGCTGGCGGTGGTTAATCCCACCGGCAAGGTAATCGGGACGACGGTTATTTATCCGACGGCGCCGACTACACCGCAGAAAATACAGGCGTCCAAGGATCTCCTGAAGAAGATTATCAAGAAGTATAATATTACATTGATTTCGCTTGGAAATGGTACGGCGTCCAGAGAGTCTGAACAGTTTATTGTGGAACTTTTAAAAGAAATTCCGGAGAAGGTACAGTATGTAATCGTAAATGAAGCCGGAGCATCTGTCTATTCAGCAAGCAAGCTGGCTTCTGAAGAATTTCCGAAGTTTGACGTGGGACAAAGGAGTGCCACATCTATTGCCAGAAGGCTGCAGGATCCACTGGCAGAGCTGGTAAAAATAGAATCCAAATCCATTGGTGTGGGGCAGTACCAGCATGACATGAACCAGAAGAAGTTAGGTGAAACATTGTCCGGAGTTGTAGAAGATTGTGTCAATAAGGTGGGAGTAGACTTAAATACGGCTTCTGCGCCGCTGCTTTCCTATATTTCCGGTATTTCCGGGACGATTGCTAAAAATATTGTTGCTTATCGTGAAGAAAATGGAAGATTTACCAACAGAAAGCAGCTTTTGAAAGTAGCCAAATTGGGGCCAAAAGCATTTGAACAGAGCGCGGGATTTATGCGGATACAGAATGGGGAAAATCCGTTGGATGGGACAAGTGTTCATCCCGAATCTTATGAGGCGGCGGAAAAGCTTCTGAAGAAACAGGGATTTTCGGTAGAAGATATCAGCGGCGGTAAGCTGACGGGACTGTCTCTTACGATTAAAGATTACAAAAAACTAGCTGAAGAGCTTGAAATCGGCGAGATTACGCTGCGGGATATTGTGAAGGAGCTGGAGAAACCCGCCAGAGATCCTCGTGATGAGATGCCCAAGCCGATTCTGCGCACAGATGTACTGGATATGAAAGATTTGAAAGAAGGCATGATTCTGAAGGGAACAGTAAGGAATGTCATTGATTTTGGGGTATTTGTTGATATTGGCGTGCATCAGGACGGGCTGGTACACATTTCCGAGATTACCGATAAGAAATTTATTAAGCACCCGTTGGAAGTGGTCAGTGTTGGTGATATAGTAGATGTTAAGGTTATGAGCGTGGATTTGAAGAAGAAGAGAATCCAACTTACGATGAAAGGAATTTCTTAAAAAAATGTCATTGGGGGAAAACAAATGAATATCAGGAAGAATGTAACGATTGCTTTGGGCGTTTTGGCAGGGAATGCGATTCTTGCTTTTGTAGTTGCGGCTTTTGTCGTGCCGCATAATATCATTATGGGAGGCGCCACCGGTATAGGCCTTTCTATTACACATTTTATACCAATGAACCTTTCGGTGGTTATCTTTGTTGTCAATGGGATCCTTTTTCTGTTGGGAGCAGCGACACTTGGCAGAAAATTTGCCGTGACAACTATTGTCAGTACTTTCGTTTATCCGGTGTTTTTGGCGATTGCCCAGAGCATCCCCGGGATTACGGAGCTGACAGATAATATGATGCTTGCGTCTGTCTATGCGGGACTTCTGCTTGGAGTGGGGATCGGGCTTGTGGTAAGGCAGGGAGCTTCCACGGGCGGGACGGATATCATTGCGCTTATGCTGAGTAAATATCTGCATGGCTCCGTTGCTGTTTTCATGTATCTTGTAGATTTCGCGGTTTTGGGAGTGCAGGTGTTTTTTTCAGATGTTGAGCAGATCCTTTATGGAATACTGACGCTGATGATTATGACGATGGCAATGAACCAGGTGGTTTTGTTCGGACAGTCTCAGATACAGCTTTTTATTATTTCTGAAAAATATGAGGAAATCCGTGAAAAAATATTGATGGATCTGGATGTGGGAGCGACTATGGTTTATATTGAAAAGGGTTACAGCCAGGAGCAGCAAAAAGGCGTGCTGTGTGTGATTCCTCATCGGAAGTTGTATGCGGTAAATGAAGTAGTGAAGCATATAGATGAAAAGGCGTTTATTACGATTACCCAGATTAAAGAGGTAAAAGGCAGAGGATTTACGCTGGACAGAGTAAGATATGGGGCGGAGAGCACAGAGGAGAATGTCGGAAAGTAAAATACAGAGAAAATTTTTTCTAAATTCCTGATTGACAAAGCAGAAATTGTGTGTTAGGTTAGTAGAAAAGAATTCAATATAGTAAACCGTTGAAGCGGAGATAACGGCAGTTATGCGCGCACAGAGAATCCGGGTAGGTGAGAGCCGGGTGGAGATGCAGATTGTCAAATGGACCGCGGAGGGCGCAGTCAAAGGTTTAAAGCCGAGTATTCTGCGACGTGGGGGCATACGTCAGTTGCCGGGAATATGATGGTATTCCGCAAAGTGCACGGGTCATGCCGTGAAGCAAGGTGGCACCGCGAGTGATGTATATAGCGCTCGTCCTTGACAGAAGTAGTATTCTGTCGGGGACGGGCGTTTTTTATGATATAGGGAGTTCGAGGCAGACTTGTCCGCTTTTTTATTATAGGAATACAGATAGCAGGGAGGTAAGTACATGTATCCAGTTCTAGAAGAAGTAAAAAAATTAGCAGAAACGAAGAAGTACCGGAGGATTCCGGTATGTAAAGAATTATATGCGGACCGGTATACTCCGGTGGAGGTTATGCGGATACTCAGAAAGGCAAGTAAGCATTGTTATCTTCTGGAGAGCGCAAGCCAGACGGAAGTGTGGGGAAGATATTCCTTTCTGGGATATCATCCGGCGATGGAAATTACCTGTACGGATGGAGTGTTAAGAATCCGAAAAACCTCCGGAGACGGGCAGGAAGAAGAAATTGTGAAGAAAGTAGCACATCCGGGAGATACCCTGAGGGAAATCTTAAAGGAGAATAAAAGTCCGAAGATAGAAGGAATGCCGCCCTTTACCGGAGGATTGGTGGGCTATTTTTCTTATGATTATATCAAATATAGTGAACCAAAGCTAAAGCTGGAAGATAAAGAGCAGCAGGATTTCCGGGATATGGATTTGATGCTTTTTGACAGTGTTATTGCTTTTGACCATTACAGGCAAAAGGTGCTGCTGATAACGGGGGTCAGGACAGAAAATGTGGAACAGTCCTATAAAGAGGCGCAGCAAAGACTGGAAGAGATGGCGGAATTAATGAGGAATGGGGAACCGGAAGAATTTAAGCGTCTGAAACTTCAGTCCGAGATTCTTCCTCAGTTTCCGAAAGAGAAGTATTGCCAGATGGTAGAGAAGGCAAAGCGGTATATCCGGGAAGGAGATATTTTTCAGATTGTGCTGTCCAATCCCATGAGGGCGAAGGCGGAGGGCAGCCTGTTTGATACTTACCGGGCACTGAGGGCTTCCAATCCGTCGCCTTATATGTTCTATTTCTCTAGCGATGATATTGAGATTGCGGGAGCCTCCCCGGAGACGCTTGCGAAGCTGGAGCAGGAGAAGCTAAGCACCTTTCCATTGGCAGGAACAAGGCCGAGAGGAGCGGACAGAAAGGAAGACCTCCGGCTGGAGGAAGAACTGCTTCATGACGAGAAGGAACTGGCGGAGCACAATATGCTTGTGGATCTGGGAAGAAATGATATTGGAAGAATCAGCAAGATTGGTACGGTAGAAGTGGAGAAATATTTGTGCATTGAACGCTTTTCCCATGTGATGCATATTGGCTCTACCGTTGTGGGCAGTATCCGGGAGGATAAAGACGCGGTGGATGCGGTAGATTCCATCCTTCCTGCCGGGACACTTTCGGGAGCACCCAAGTTCCGGGCGTGCCAGATTATTGAAGAGCTGGAACAGAGTAAACGGGGAATTTACGGCGGAGCGATAGGATATCTGGACTTTGCGGGAAATCTGGACACTTGTATCGCCATCCGCCTGGTATATAAGAAAAACGGTTCTGTCTGCATCCGCTCCGGAGCGGGAATTGTGGCGGACAGCGTGCCGGAGAAGGAATTTGAAGAATGCCGCAATAAAGCGAGAGCCGTCATCCAGGCGATGGAACAGGCACAGGAGGGATTGGAATGATTGTACTGATTGATAATTATGACAGCTTTTCTTATAACTTATATCAGCTAATTGGTTCTGTGGAGCCGAATATCCGGGTGATTCGGAATGATGAATGTACTATAGAGGAAATTGAAAAAATGAAACCGGAGGCGCTGATTCTCTCCCCGGGACCGGGACGACCGGAGAATGCAGGAATCTGCATACCGGCGATTCGGTATTTTGCAGGGAAAATACCAATCCTGGGCGTGTGCCTGGGACACCAGTCCATCTGCCAGGCATTTGGCGGTGAGATAACTTATGCGAAGGAATTGATGCATGGGAAGAAAAAGGAAATACGAAAAGTTGGAGAAAGCAGATTATTCGAAGGATTGGGAGAAGCTTTTCCGGCAGCCAGATATCATTCGCTGGCGGTAAGGCGGGATACGCTTCCGGAAGTGCTCCGGGTAACGGCGGAGTCGGAGGACGGAGAAGTGATGGCAGTGGAGCACAGGGAATATCCGGTATTTGGCGTTCAGTTTCATCCGGAATCTGTTATGACAGCAGACGGAAGAGTTATGATAGAAAATTTTATGGAGGTAGTGAGACATGATTAAAGAAGCAATTGTAAAACTTTCAAAAAAAGAAGATTTGACGTATGAGGAAGCAGAGGCGGTAATGAATGAGATTATGGGCGGAGAGGCAACCCCGGTACAGATGTCGGCGTATCTTACGGCGTTATCTTTAAAGGGGGAGACCATTGATGAGATTACCGCATCCGCCGCAGGAATGCGCGCCCATTGTATTAAACTGCTTCATGATATGGATGTGTTGGAAATCGTGGGAACAGGAGGAGATGGTTCTAATTCTTTTAATATTTCTACGACGTCAGCCATGGTGATTGCCGCAGGCGGCGTGCCGGTGGCAAAGCACGGGAATCGCGCAGCATCTTCTAAATGCGGCGCCGCAGACGTATTGGAAGCGCTGGGAGTGAAGATTACCATTTCTCCGGAAAGAAGCGCAGAAATATTAAAGAAAATTAACATTTGCTTCTTGTTTGCCCAGAATTATCATATTGCAATGAAGTATGTGGCGCCAATCAGAAAAGAGCTTGGAATTCGTACCGTGTTCAATATTCTGGGGCCGCTCAGCAATCCGGCAGGAGCAAATATGGAACTGATGGGTGTATTTGATGAAGCGCTGGTAGAACCGCTTGCGCAGGTTATGGCGAAGCTTGGCGTCAGAAGAGGCATGGTTGTATACGGACAGGATAAATTGGATGAGATTTCCATGTGCGCACCTACATCTGTATGTGAGATTAAGGATGGATGGTTCCAGTCCTATGAGATTGTACCGGAACAATTTGGATACACCAGATGCAGTAAAGAGGAATTGCAGGGAGGCACGCCGGAGGAAAATGCGGCGATTACAAGAGCAATTTTAAGTGGCGAAGAAAAAGGAGCGAAGCGTCAGGCGGTATGCTTAAATGCCGGGGCGTCCCTCTATATCACCGGAAAGGCGGCGACGATAGAAGAGGGAGTCAGAATGGCAGAACAGTTGATTGACAGTGGAGCGGCCATGAAGAAGCTGGAAGAATTTGTACAAGAAACGAATGCATAGACGGAAAATAGTTTTGAGAGCCGGAGGAGAGCAGGGTATGAATATTCTGGAAGAAATTGCAGAGAAGACGAAACAGAGAATTACGGAAGAGAAAGCACAGACGCCGGTCTCCGTTTTAATGGAACTGGCGGAAAAGAGAAAGCCGAAAGTTCCCGGGGAGACATTTTCAGAGGCTTTAAAGAAAAAGGGGATGTCCTATATCTGCGAGGTAAAAAAGGCTTCGCCCTCCAAAGGATTGATTGCGCCGGACTTTCCCTATCTGAGTATTGCCAGAGAATACGAAGAAGCCGGGGCATCTGCAATCTCCTGTTTGACGGAGCCTTACTATTTTCAGGGAGCCGACCGTTATCTGGAGGAAATTGCAGAGACAGTGGATATCCCCGTCTTGCGGAAAGACTTTACGGTAGATGAGTACATGATTTATCAGGCGAAAGCCCTGGGAGCTTCGGCAGTGCTTCTGATCTGTGCCATTCTGGATGACGCGCAGCTTAAAGGTTACCGGGAGCTGGCGGGAGAGCTTCACATGGATGCGCTGGTGGAAGCTCACGATGAAAAGGAAGTGGAACGGGCGCTTGCGGCGGGTGCAGAAATTATCGGCGTAAATAACCGGGATCTTCGGACTTTTGAAGTAGATGTAAGTAACAGTATCCGTTTGAGGCAATTAGCGCCGGAGAATGTGGTATTTGTATCGGAAAGCGGCATCCGCACACCAGAAGATATAGACCGGCTTTATGAAAATCAGGTGGATGCGGTATTAATCGGTGAGACGTTGATGCGCAGCCGGGATAAAAAGGCCGCACTCAGAGAATTGGATGGTGGAGGAAGATGACAAAGATTAAAATCTGCGGACTGAGAACAAGGGAAGATATTCTTGCGGTCAATCAGGCAAAACCGGATTATTGCGGATTTATTATCGAAGTGCCGAAAAGCCGACGCTCTGTAAACCGGGAACAGGTAAAAGAGCTGACAGCCGGGCTGTGCAGGGAAGTGATTCCGGTGGGAGTTTTTGTGAATGCTCCGGCGAATCTTCCAGTACAGCTTTTGAAAGAGGGCGTAATTGCTGTGGCACAGCTTCACGGGCAGGAAGATGAGGCTTATATTGCCGGAATCCGGGAACGTACCGAGAAGCCGGTTATCAAAGCCTTTTCTGTGAGAAGTGCAGCAGATATTGAAAGAGCGCTGGCGAGCAGCGCCGATTATATTTTACTGGATCAAGGAGATGGAGGAACAGGAAAATGTTTCGACTGGTCTTTCATCCCTGAGATAGAAAGACCTTTCTTCCTTGCAGGAGGACTGGGAAAAGATAATCTGGAGCAGGCGGTAAGAAGCGTCCATCCCTGGGCGGTGGACTTGAGCAGCAGCCTGGAGATAAATGGAAAGAAAGATGGGGACAGAATTCAGGAAGCTGTTTCCATCGTCCGAAGAATATCATAAGAAAAGAGAGGAATCAGAATATGTCTAATGGAAGATTTGGCATTCATGGCGGGCAGTATATCCCGGAAACTTTGATGAATGCAGTGATAGAACTGGAAGAAGCTTATGAGTATTATAAGAATGACCCGGAGTTTAACCGGGAGCTTACGGAACTGTTGAATGAATATGCGGGAAGACCCTCCAGGCTGTACTATGCGTCCCATATGACGGAAGATCTGGGTGGCGCGAAGGTGTACCTGAAGCGGGAAGATTTGAACCATACGGGCGCCCACAAGATTAACAATGTGCTTGGGCAGGTACTTCTTGCGAAGAAAATGGGCAAAACACGGGTGATTGCTGAGACGGGCGCAGGGCAGCATGGCGTGGCGACGGCGACGGCGGCGGCGCTCATGGGTATGGAATGTGAAGTATTCATGGGAAAAGAAGACACGGAAAGACAGGCGCTGAATGTATATCGTATGCGGCTTCTGGGAGCGAAAGTCCATGCGGTGACCTCCGGGACAGCCACATTAAAGGATGCGGTGTCCGAGACGATGCGGGAATGGACTAACAGGATTGCAGACACCCATTATGTGCTTGGTTCCGTGATGGGACCCCATCCATTTCCAACGATCGTCCGGGATTTTCAGGCGGTCATATCAAAGGAAATTAAGGAACAGATACTGGAGAAGGAAGGGAGGCTTCCTGACGCGGTGTTGGCATGTGTGGGCGGCGGTTCCAATGCCATCGGGACGTTTTATCATTTTATAGAAGATAAGGAAGTCCGGCTGATTGGCTGTGAAGCGGCAGGAAGAGGCGTAAATACGGCGGAGACGGCAGCTACAATCGCTACCGGGAAACTGGGAATCTTCCATGGGATGAAGTCATATTTCTGCCAGGATGAATACGGACAGATTGCTCCGGTATATTCCATTTCGGCGGGACTGGATTATCCGGGAATCGGACCGGAACACGCCAATTTGTATGATACCGGAAGAGCAGAATATGTGCCCGTCACGGATGAAGAAGCGGTAGAAGCTTTTGAATATCTGTCAAGAACCGAAGGAATTATTCCGGCAATTGAAAGTGCCCATGCAGTTGCTTATGCGAAAAAGATTATACCGCAGATGAGGAAAGATCAGTGTGTGGTGATTACCATTTCCGGAAGAGGAGACAAGGATTGTGCGGCTATCGCGCGTTACAGAGGGGAGGATATTTATGAATAAGAGGATTACAGAAGCCTTTCAGAATGGAAAGGCATTTATACCATTTATCACTTGCGGAGACCCGTCGCTGGAAATCACGGAGCAATTGGTATACGCTATGGAAGAAGCAGGGGCGGATCTGATTGAGCTGGGGATTCCGTTTTCCGACCCCACCGCTGAAGGGCCGGTGATCCAGGCAGCCAATGTGCGTGCCTTATCCGGGGGAGTAACCACTGACAAAATTTTTGCTATGGTAGAAAAAATCCGTAAACACACGGCAATCCCGTTGGTATTTATGACCTATGCGAATGTTGTATTTTCCTACGGGACGGAAAGATTTATAAAGAAAGCGGCGGAAATCGGCATGGACGGGCTGATTCTTCCAGATGTGCCTTTTGAAGAAAAGGAGGAATTTGACAGGGTGTGCAAAGTGTACGGCCAGGATTTGATTTCTCTGATTGCGCCGACTTCTCATGAAAGAATTGCGCAGATTGCGAGAGAGGCAGAAGGGTTTGTATATTGTGTATCATCTCTTGGCGTAACGGGAATGCGTTCCCAGATTACCACCGATATTGGAGCTATGGCAGAGCTGGTGAAGAAAGAGAAAGATATTCCTTGTGCTGTGGGATTTGGCATATCGAATCCGGAGCAGGCAAAGAAAATGGCGTCTCAGGCGGACGGCGTAATCGTGGGTTCTGCAATTGTGAAGTTATGTGAAGCGCATGGAAAGGATTGTATTCCATATGTAAAAGAATATGTCAAGAGTATGAAGGATGCAATCAGAGAATAAAAATGGGGCGGCACGGCTGAAGCGTGCTGCCCCTTGTACATGTGCGATTAATAGTTCTGGTGAAGTATCGGACTGATTTTCTTGTAAATCAAAAATACGATCAGAGATACTAAAACACCTTTTAATAGATTAAATGGCGCCACTGCGAATACAACGAAGGTGAGCAGGCCGTTGATATGGGCATTTACAGCAGTTCCCATGCCGATTAAAGCATCCATCGGCAGCTCGAAAGCCTTGGAATAAGCAGGAAGCAGGAGGTAGGCGTTCAGGAAACAGCCAAGGATAGTCATAATAAGAGTTCCGCTTACCATACCGATGATGGCGCCTTTTCTGGAATGCATTTTGCGGTAAATGATTCCCGCCGGAATCACGAAGGCACAGCCGATCAGGAAATTGGCGAATTCGCCTACGCCTGCGGTCATGGTTCCGTTGCTTGCCAGATTCAGCAGAATTTTAATCAGTTCAATCATTGCGCCTGCCCATGGTCCCATTGCAAAGCATCCTACCAGTACGGGAACTTCGCTGAAGTCGATCTCATAGAAGGATGGAGCGAAGGGAAGGGGGATTTCAAATAGCATCAGTACGATTGCGATTGCAGACAGCATACCAATCTGCGCAAGCGTTCTCACCGTGAATTTGGATTTTGTGTTAGTCATAACATCTGTACTCATTTTCTTTCTCTCCTTTTTCTTGATTGAGTGTAATAGTGTAGCCCGGCAAAAACTGCCGCGGCCAGGGGACTGTTTAAGAAAGAAAAACCCCGATACATAAAGTATCGGGGTATCATTGCATTTTAAAATCACACAATTCTTCTCTCATCCAGACTTTACTGTCGGTTTTGGAATTACACCAAATCAGCCACTGTAGACAAATTGTTTACAGCGGGTCGCGGACTATACCGCCGGTTGGGAATTGCACCCTGCCCCGAAGAATTTCTATACAGTTCTTATTCATTATAGCGCAGGATATTCCATATGACAAGGGGGAATTTATAATTGATTTGCTAATGCGTAACCTTCCCAGACTGCGTTCATAATGGTTGCTGCCTTTACAGCGTCTCCGATTTCATAAACCGGTGCGCCGCATTCAGAGAATACGTTTTTCAGGCTTTCTCTTGGAGCAAAGCCGATGGCTGAAACGACAGAGTCTGCCTCCAGCTCAACAGTTCCGTCGGTGTTTTCAAGAACGACGCCTTGTTCTGTTACCTGCACTAATTTGTGTCCGGTTAATACGGTAACATTTTTTGCTTCAAATAGGTCGCCCAGCATCTGCGCATTTGGTGTCGGTGCAGGGATGCCAGAACTTAAGATATGGTCCAGTGCCTCCACCACTGTAACGTCTTTTCCTTTCAGAGCCTCGTCTAATGCCAGTTCACATCCAACCAATCCGCCGCCGACGATGACAATTTTTTCTCCTAACTGCTGAGGATTCTGAATAGCATCCAGAGAAAGAATTGCTTTGTCTAAACCGGGGATATCCGGCTGGCTCGGAATGGATCCGATTGCAAGGACGATTGCGTCCGGGTGTTCAGCTTTTACACACTCTGCGCATGGCTCCTGCCCAAGTTTCACACAGACATTCAGTTCTTTTAATTCTCTTTGATACCATTCATTTAATTTTTGGACTTCGCTTTTAAAACTATGAGCGCCGGCCTCTATTAAATGGCCGCCCAGATGGTCGCTCTTTTCAAAAAGTGTAACATCGTATCCCCGGAGCGTGGCAGTTCTGGCTGTTTCCATTCCGGCGACGCCGCCTCCGATGATAACGATTTTCTTTTTGCCGTCTCCAGGTTTTAATCCATCAATCGACTCGCGCGCACATTGCGGATTGACTGCGCAGCTTCCCCAGCCGCCCTGGCCGCCGACAACACGGTTCCAGCATCCAAGATTACATCCCAGGCATGGACGGATTTTTTCCGGAGTATCCTGGTATAATTTGTTCGGGAATTCGGGATTGGCTAATGACTGGCGTCCTAATGCAACTCCGTCTATCTTTCCTTCTTCAATCGCCTTTGCGGCTGCGTCATAGGCCTGCATACGGCCGCCTGCAATCACCGGAATTTTTACTACGGCTTTCGCTTTTGCAGCTATGTCAATCATAAATCCTTGCGGCATGTACATCGGCGGTTCTGCATAATAGAAAGAATCGTAGGTTCCGGTATCCACATCTAAGAAATCGTAGCCGTACTTTTCTAATAATTTTGCAATCTCAATTCCTTCCTCCAGAGTTCTTCCGACTTCTTCTTTTCCGGTTAAAGTTGCTTTGTTTACGTCCTTGATATAAGTCTGTAAGCCCAGGCGCATTCCCACAGGATAATCTGATCCGCAGACTTCATGAACGCCTTCTACGATTTCTTTTGCACAGCGCAGACGGTTCTCCAGGCAGCCGCCATATTCATCCGTGCGGTGATTAAAAAAGCTCATTCCAAATTGATCCAGCAAATAACCCCAGTGCATTGCATGGACTTCGATTCCGTCAAATCCGGCTTCTTTCACCATTTTAGCGGTATCAATGTACTGTGAGATTTTTAGTTTAATCTGTTCTTTTGTCAGAGCCGGGGATTTCTGATCCGTAGTCCCGTAGACAATACATTCTGACGGGGCGGGCAGACCCGGATAATTTCGTCCAAGTCCCAGGGTTAATTGTGCAAATACCTTTGCACCGGAAGCGTGAATTTCATCCACAAATTTTTTCGCATCGTCTATCCAAACCTGTCCCACTTGCAGCGGAATCGGTCCGGTTGCAGAATAAGGATCCACCTGGTAATCTACGCCGATGGCGCCGGTGATAATCAATCCGAACCCACCCTTTGCCCTTGCCGCAAAATACTGTGTGGCTTGTTCATTAAATCCTCCGTCCTCTCCATAAAAACAGCCCATGGACATGGGAGCAACGACAAAACGATTGTCCAATGTCAATTTATCTATTTTTAATGGAGTTTTGTAAACATCGTACTTAGCCATTTTTATACCTCCTCGCTTAGTAGTTCTAATATTTTTTATTATATATTGTGTTTTTTGACAAAACAATTGTATAATATTTAAAAATATAAACGCAGAGATTGTTCAATTGCACAAAGGAGGATGGTTATGTTTTGTTTTGATTCCGGCGATACCAGGGTGATTCAAAATACACTTCCGGGTGTCACGTTTAACGGTATTAATTATTATATAAAAAGTGATAATCATTACCCGACAGTTCTCTATTATTCTGAGGATGATTATATTGATGATACAGAATCTGCTTTTTTATTTATTAATCATTTGCCAAAGGGAAATTATGTATATTATATTTATATTGAAACGGAACAGGATAAAAAGGCTGTCATTTCAAAAATGCAGAATCAATTATTGACTTCCGGTTTATCCGAGAATACTTACCGCTTTCTGACAAATGTTATTCCGGATATCCAGTCGCTGGGGAATGTTGTGAAATTAGCTGCCCGCACAGTCAACAATCCGATTATGCTGTCTACG
Source organism: Dorea acetigenes (assembly GCF_025567385.1). NCBI lineage: Bacteria > Bacillati > Bacillota > Clostridia > Lachnospirales > Lachnospiraceae > Dorea > Dorea acetigenes. Next base: position 42,028 of record NZ_JAOQJU010000006.1, on the reverse strand, counting down.
GCTGCTTATGAAATTATTGAAATGTGCAATAACGATATTCCTTTTGATGATCCGATATGGAAAGAGACTGCACGGACCGGCGTCTGTTCTCCGGCGCTGGTTGAACAGTTTGAAGCAAAAGGGATTACGGAAAAGGTTGCCAGTAAAGGAGAGCCCGTTTTATGGACTTTTGACGAGGCTGATATGTATCCGAAAATTACATCAAAAATTATGTATAAAGAAGAATTGATTGCCTATATAAGTGTTTTTGTTGTCAACCGGGAATCTGTCAGTCAGGCTTTTGCCGTGCTGAAAGAGCTGACCCCGGTGTTTTCTGCTATTCTTTCAAAATCCGCCCGGTATATTTCAGATCGTTATCAGCTAACCAGAAATTTTATTTACCGGCTGTTAGAAGGGAATCTGGAAAATATTGAAGAAGCGGCGGCAGACCTGAATATCCATTTATCAAAGTATCGGCTTGTCTGCGTGGCAAATAAAAAACAGGAAACGATATATAACTATAATTATTATTTGAACGCTCTGCTGGAAGAAGGGGTCAGCGGAACATTTTACAAAGGAAAATTAATTTTGTTCATCGAAGAGCAAGGAGAGATGGATACTTATATGCAGTTTTTACAGAGCAGATATTTTCCGGGACAATATTATCTTTTGGTATCGGAGACATTGCAGTCTTTAGACGAAGCGGCGCGAATTACTCCCATGATGCTTCATTTTTCGAGTCATACTTTTGAAGGAGAGACCATTATTTTTATAAGAGATTATTTGCATATCCTTTATGTCCCGGCACCGTATCTTTATAACGCTGCTTATTATAGGTTAGATTGTTCTGCGAATAAAGATTTAAAGGAAACATTGATTCAATATATTGAGCACAATTTAAATGCTGCTAAAACAGCAGAGGCGCTTTTTATTCACAGAAACACATTGTTCTATCGATTAAACAGAATTTCAAAATACTACGGCATTGACACTGCAAATTACCTGGATTTAACCAATTTTTATATTTATCATTTACATAAAATCAAAAGAGAAGAGAGGTAGAAGGACATGAAATTTATAACTGCGTCATATGAGCATATTGACAGAATGTGTGAGATTACGGCCGATGCTAAACGGCAGCTTAAGAATCTGGGGCTTGACCAGTGGCAGCAAGGCTATCCGTCCAGAGAAGTGTGGCTTCAGGATATAGAGGATAAGTGCGCGTATTTGGCAGTGGAAGAGGGGGAGATTAAGGGAATCTTTGCGTTCCAGACAACGCCGGATCCATCTTACAAAGTGATTGACGGAGCGTGGCTGACGGATGGGGAGTATGCATCCATGCATCGGGTGTGTGTGGCTTCCGGATGCAAAGGAAAAGGAGTAGCCGGGAAAATGTTTGAGAAGGGCTTCGGGATGGCAAGAGAAGCAGGATTCCCATCGGTAAGAATTGATACCCATCCGGGAAATCTTCCTATGCAGAGAGCGCTTGGAAAGGCGGGATTCACTGCCTGTGGCAGGATTCATCTGGTGGGCGGATGTGAAGACGGCCACTTAAGGATTGCATTTGAAAAAGTGCTGTAATTGGCAGAAAATGGTCTTTCGCAACTGTGGGTTGACAGATTGACAGGTAAGATTTCTTGCGTGTAACCGCAAAAAAGCTTATATTTATAGAAGAGAACAGATGCAGGAGAAGGAAGAGAGGTAGAGGATATGGATTTAGCAGACAAAATTATTGCTCTCAGAAAAAAGAAAGGATGGTCGCAGGAGGAGCTGGCAGAAAAGACAGGAGTTTCCAGACAGGCCGTCTCCAAATGGGAAGGTGCCCAGTCGGTTCCCGACCTTAGTAAGATTCTTTTGCTCAGTGAGATATTTGAAGTAAGTACAGATTATCTTCTGAAGGATGATATGACAGAAGAATGGCAGGAGTCGAAGGCACAACTTGCGGTGGAAAGACCGGTGACAGAGTCGCGGGCAGCGGGACATCATCCGACAGAAGAAAAGCAGGGACGCTACGTGTCAATGGAAGAGGCAGAAGAGTTTCTGACAATGAAGGAAGGAACGGCAGGGCGGATTGCGGCGGGCGTGTGCCTGTGTATCTGGTCGCCTGTCGGGTTGATTCTATTGGGGGCCGCCTGTGAGACGGGACGTCTGGCAGTCTCGGAAGAGGCCGCCGGGGGAGCCGGCATTATTTTGCTGCTATTTATGGTGGCAGCTGCCGTTGCGATATTTATTTCTTGCGGTATGAGAACGGAAAAATTTGAATATCTGGAAAAAGAAGTGATAGAGCTGGAAGATGGTATGGAACAGTTGATAAAAGAACGTCAAGAGCAGTGCCGCAGCGCTTACATGAAATCCTGTATTGCAGGTGTGTGCATCTGTATCCTTTCTGTGATTCCGATTTTTTCAGGTACATTTTTTGGAGAAAATGACTTTATCTTTGCCATTGGCGTGGCCTTCACATTGATAATTGTGGGGATTGGCGTTGCAGTATTAATTTTCTCCGGCGTTCCATGGGAAAGTATGCAGAAGCTTTTACAGGAGGGAGAGTATACTGTGGAGAAGAAAAGGAAGAAACAGAAAGGAGACACATTTTCCGGAGTATACTGGCTAATCATAACTGCAGTGTATCTTGGATACAGTTTCTACACGAATAACTGGGGAAGAAGCTGGATTATCTGGCCGGTGGCAGGCGTTCTGTTTGCTGCGGTCAGGATAGTCTTTGATTCGTCCAGGCAGGGCAGCACAGGGAAGGCAGAATAAATATCCCTTTTGAGTAGCCAAAAACAGAACTTCAAAAAAGAAAATGGAAAGAAAAGTCAAGAAAATGTTGACTTATGGAGCTTCCCTGAATATAATGAAAGTGTATAAGGGAGAATAATACTCTAAATTATGTTGGAGGTAGCTGTGATGGTAAAGATGAATGAGATTATCAGTAACAATATTATAAATATTATGAAGCAGAGTGGAAAAAAGCAGATTGACCTTGCAGGTTATCTGGGTGTGTCTAAGCAGATTGTAAGCAAGATGCTTAGTGGTGCAAGAATAATCAATGCTATTGAACTGCAGAAAATAGCAGAATTTCTTAGCGTTTCCATGGAAAGTCTGGTTAAGGTTCCAGAGGTTATTCCGGAAACAAATGCAGTAAAAGCATTTATGGGTAAAGTGGAATCGCAGGAAGCAAAAGAAGGACTGAAAATTGCAGATGAGATTGCAGATCTTATTTGTTTTTATGCACGTACTCGTGAAAATGCTGAGGAAATGTTGAAGCCATGGGAGGCGTAAAGTGATGTGCCAGGTTTTGAATAACAGTCTGTTTGTTAGGGACAGAAAAAAATACACAAAAATAAATGAATGTGCAATAAGCTTCAATTCACTTTATAATAAAAACAACATTATCCAGGATGATATTTTTAATGTGTTGGAGAATTATGTGGCGCGTCACGATATGCCATTTGATATGTTGAGATATCCGATTGGAGATGCGGAATTATGTGCATGTACATTTATTCGTCAAGGTCGTATGTTTGTAATGATTAATTCATCGCTGCCATTATCGAAGCAAATCTTTGCAGCAGCACATGAGTTGTATCATATTTATTGTTATTTTGAAGGAAACGATCCAATTTTGTTGCAATCAGGTTCAATCTTGGAAGCTAATACTATAGATGAAGAAGCAAAAGAAATTGAGGATATGGAAGCAAATGCTTTTGCTGCGATTTTATTAGCACCAAAGGATCGCCTTGATGAACAGACAGATGTGTATAATTTATCCTATAAAAATATTTCTGTACAAACAGTTCTTAAAATAATGGATATTTTTGCAATTCCATACAAGGCTGCAGTGCTTCGGCTTTTGGAAGAGGATAAAATTGATATAAAGGCGGCAAGGATGTTATTGCAGATTGATGTGGCAGAAATTGCAAAACAAATAGATCTTACAGGAAAAGCTGCAAGATGGCAGGAAATTCCTAATAATTTCATTAGGTTTGGGAGTTTATCGGAGCTGATGTATGATGTTGAACGATTTGAAGCAGTTCGTGATGAACGATTAGAGAGTGATAAGATCAGATTAGATGAAATTGTAAAAAGTTTAAGAAAACAGTGAGGTAATGTCTATGGGAGTTTACGGATTATGAGTTTTTCTGTCACGAAATGATTAAAGAGGAACTGACCAGACACGAAGTGGTTCCTGATCCGAACCCATGGCTCGAAGATAAAATTCAGAGTGGAACAGTAAAAATATATTCAGACCGTGACATAGTAACAGAACTTGGAAAAATATATGGCACATCTGCAACAAACATGTATCTAACATTGTTACAGACAAGTTGTGATACATTTAATACTGGATTTTTCGAAAAATACTATGGCTCGATGAGTAATATAGATAATTTGGAAGATGTGGAAAAATTTCTTTCAGTATTAAAAGCATGCGATGACGGTGTCCCTTCTCAGAATGGTTTGGGAGAGAAAAAGACTTACGTACTAATCCAAATGATGGAGATTCTGCATAGTAATCGGGTATATGTATTTTGTTCTGACGATTTCAGAGCAAGGCAAAGTATAGCCAGTTTAACAAAGCCTGTTCATTGTATTAGTATTTTAGGAGTTTTTTGTAAGTTGATGAAGATGGGGCATGACAAATCAGAAATGCAGGAATATTACAATAGGTTGTCTGCCTTTTTGAAGAATCAGACGGAGTATAGGGTTTGGTCTGCATCAGGATATCAACGTATAAGAGTACCTATACAACAGGTGTTTGATGATCTATATGATGGAAAATTTCAAATGTTAAGAAATGGAGATCTGCAATACATAAAGTAATGTGTCACATGGTATGGATCAGTGGTAGTTAGATAGGCTACAAGATCATATACCCCTATATGGGATAACTAAATATCCGGCAGAAATTACTTGCATTATGAAAAATATGGACGTATAATACTTTTGACAATAAAACAGAGGGGAGCTTGTGTGACAGGCTGAGAGGAAAGTAAGACTTTCGACCCGATAACCTGATTTGGATAATGCCAACGTAGGGAAGCCTGAGTATAATGATTGTTTACAGGAAGTTACCAAATCAGTGACTTCCTGTTTTTGTGTGATATAGGGAATTCGAATGTAGAATGGAGGGATGGCAGATGGTTAAGGTGAACGGAACGGATTTGGATTTGGCAGGGAAGACGCTGGCTGCGTATCTGGAAGCTTCCGGTTACGACCCGAAGCGGATTGCCGTGGAGTGCAATGGTGAGATTGTTCCGAAAGCGCAATATGGCGAGACCGTATTCCGGGACGGCGACACAGTAGAGGTTGTGAGCTTTGTAGGAGGTGGTTAAGATGGGAAACATATCGGGTGAAGAGGAAATGCGGCAGGTACTCAGAATAAGGCATGGTGATAAGATACAGGATAAGTTTGACGCGGCATCGGTTGCTGTCTGCGGGCTGGGAGGACTCGGTTCTAATGTGGCTGTTTCCCTTGCGCGGGCAGGGGTAGGACGGTTAATCCTGATTGATTTCGACAAAGTGGACGTCTCGAATCTTCACCGGCAGCAGTATAAAGCGGCACAGGTAGGGATGCATAAGACAGAGGCTCTGGCAGCCAATTTACAGGAAATTGCGCCGTATATTGCGGTTGAGACATATACAGAGCGTATTTCAGAAGATAATTTTTACAGTTTGCTGAAGGAAGCGGACGTTATCTGCGAGGCGTTTGATAATGCCCAGGCAAAGGCGATGCTGGTAAATGGCGTGATGGAACGGATGCCGGAGAAATATCTGGTTGCTGCTTCCGGCATGGCAGGGTTTGGCTCAGCAAATGCCATCAGGACACGCAGGGTGACAGAGCGTTTTTATCTCTGCGGGGATGGAGTCAGTGACGTGGCGGATGATATAGGGCTTATTTCTTCCCGGGTGATGCTGTGCGCAGCCCATGAAGCCCACGTGATCCTGCGTATTCTGGCAGGAAAGTATGAAGTTTAAAATACCATTTATTATACATAGAAAGAAGGAATTGTGATGCAGACAAACGATAAACTGGTAATTGGCGGAAAGGAATTTCAGTCCCGGTTCATTCTGGGTTCCGGAAAATATTCTTTGAAGTTGATTGAAGCTGCAGTAAAGTATGCAGGGGCGGAAATTATTACGCTTGCTGTGCGCCGTGCAAATACGAAAGAGCAGGAGAATATCCTGGATTACATTCCGGAGGGAGTTACGCTGCTTCCGAATACATCCGGCGCAAGAAACGCCCAGGAGGCCGTGCGGATTGCCCGGCTTGCAAGAGAACTGGGGTGCGGGAATTTTGTGAAGGTGGAAATTATGCGTGATGCAAAATATCTGCTGCCGGACAACCAGGAGACGATTAAGGCTACGGAGATTCTGGCGAAGGAAGGTTTTGTCGTTATGCCTTATATGTATCCGGATCTGAATGTGGCCCGGGATCTGGTAAATGCAGGTGCAGCGACGGTGATGCCCCTGGCATCTCCCATTGGTTCCAATAAGGGATTGGCTACCCGTGAATTTATCCAGATATTAATCGATGAGATTGACGTGCCGATTATTGTGGATGCAGGAATCGGTAAGCCCTCCCAGGCGTGTGAGGCAATGGAGATGGGCGCTGCGGCGATTATGGCAAATACAGCGCTGGCGACAGCAGGAGATCTTCCGGTGATGGCATCGGCATTCCGTCAAGCTATCGAGGCAGGGCGTCAGGCGTATCTTGCAGGGATTGGAAGAGTTCTGACCCGTGGTGCATCGGCATCGGATCCGTTGACAGGATTTTTGCATGATTAGGAGGGGATGAGGATGGAAAATCAGTTCTTTGTTGATTCAGAATATCTTTCTCCGAAAGCACTGGAAAAGAAGCACAGGCTGGAGACGGATCCTTCCTTCCGGAAGAACCATATGGAGTATTTGCCGGGAATGGAGCAGATTGAATCTGATGTCTGTAAAAATGTTATGATGCAGATGCAGAATTACGATTATTCCGGGTATATGGCAAAGGATGTAAGGACGGCACTGGAGCATGAGACTTGTTCGATAGAAGATTTCAAGGCGCTTTTATCCCCTGCCGCAGAGCCGTTTCTTGAGAAGATGGCAGAAAGGGCAAGGCTGGAAACCAGCAAGCATTTTGGGAATACGGTGTATCTGTTTACGCCTCTTTACATTGCAAATTATTGTGAAAATTATTGTGTTTATTGTGGATTTAACTGTTACAACCATATTAACCGCATGAAACTCAGCATGGAACAGATTGAGCATGAGATGCGGGTAATCGCTGATTCTGGCATGGAAGAAATTCTGATCCTTACCGGGGAGAGCCGTACCCAGAGTGATGTTGCCTATATTGGCGAAGCATGCAAGCTGGCGCGGAAATATTTCCGTATGGTAGGGCTTGAAATCTATCCTGTTAATACAGAAGAATACCGTTATCTCCATGAGTGTGGAGCGGATTATGTGACAGTATTTCAGGAGACCTACGATATGGATAAATATGAGACATTACATTTGTTCGGGCATAAGCGTGTGTGGCCATATCGGTTTGATGCGCAGGAACGTGCTTTGCGGGGCGGAATGCGCGGTGTGGCATTTTCAGCGCTTCTGGGACTGTCAGATTTCAGGAAGGATGCGCTGGCGACGGCGCTCCATGTGTATTATCTGCAGCGCAAATATCCCCAGGCGGAGATGTCGCTGTCTTGTCCGCGCCTGCGGCCGATTATCAACAACGATAAAATCAGTCCCATGGATGTAGGAGAGAGGCAGCTTTGCCAGATTATCTGTGCCTACCGTATTTTTCTGCCATTTGTAGGAATTACCGTATCCTCCCGTGAGAGTGCCCGTTTCCGGAATGGCATCGTGAAGATTGCGGCAACGAAGGTTTCGGCAGGCGTCTCTACGGGTATCGGCGACCACGAGACAAAATACACAGGAAAGGAGTCGGACGAGGCGCAGGGCGACGAACAATTCGAGATTGATGATAACCGGAGTCTGGATAATATGTACCGGGATATTTCGGAGGAAGGCCTGCAGCCGGTTCTGAATGATTATCTTTATGTCTGATATTTTATGTGTGACGAACCGGAAGTTGTGCAGGGAAGATTTTCTGACGCGGATAGAGAAGATTGCGGCGGCCCATCCTGCCGGAATCATTCTGCGGGAGAAGGATTTGGAAGAGGAAGCGTATTTCCGGCTTGCCGGTCAGGTATTAAATGTATGCAGAAGCCATCAGGTTCCCTGTGTCCTTCACAGTTTTGTGGATGTAGCCGTCCGCCTGGAGGCAGAGGCGATTCATATGCCCCTTCCGGCGCTGCGGGACATGACGGAAGGACAGAAAGCGCATTTTAAGCAAATTGGCGCCTCCTGTCATTCTGTGGAGGACGCAAAGGAAGCCGTAGGACTGGGGTGTACCTATGTTACCGCCGGACATGTTTTCGCTACTGACTGTAAGATGGGACTCCCCGGCCGGGGCTTGTCTTTTCTTGAAAATGTCTGTGAGAGCGTGACGGTTCCGGTGTATGCCATTGGCGGCATCAGCAGTGAAAATATTGGCGCTGTCCGCAGCGTGGGAGCCGCGGGAGCCTGTGTAATGAGCGGGTTGATGCAGTGTGAAGATGTGCAGGCATATCTGCAGAAACTTCTGTAATTCGGGAATTTACGAAACGCCAGGGTTTGTTATTGTGTTTTGCAGAAAAGAAGGTTATAATATATCAATCCATAGTGAAGTGAAATCTGACGTAATTGCAGGTGTGGACAATGGAGGTATAAGATGACACTTGAAAATAAATTAGGGATTGATAATTCGGCTGATCTTGCCCGTGAAGAAGAGCGTATTAGTAAGAAAAAAGCGATTACTCTTTTTGAAAATGGTATACTTGACAGACTTGAAGCGGGAAGGTTTTCTTCGTTAAAAGAAATTCACAGATATTTATTTGAAGATATTTATGATTTTGCCGGAAAAATCAGGACTGTTAATATAGCAAAAGGTAATTTCCGGTTTGCACCATTGATGTATTTGGAAGCGGCACTGGTTCAAATAGACAAAATGCCGCAGTCTACTTTTGATGAAATTATTGAAAAGTATGTAGAAATGAATATTGCACATCCTTTCAGAGAGGGAAACGGGCGAAGCACCCGTATCTGGCTTGATATGATTTTAAAAAAGGAGCTGGGTCAGGTGATAGACTGGAGCAAAGTAGACAAGGATGATTATCTTATGGCTATGGAGCGAAGCCCTGTGAAGGATATTGAAATAAAATATATTTTAAAAGCGGCGTTGACCGATGAGGTTGATAATCGTGGTATTTATATGAAAGGTATTGATTACAGTTATTATTACGAAGGCTATGCCACTTTCAAAACAGAAGAATTGTAAGAGAATATTTTGTGTATTGTATATTTTAGAAAAGGATTTGGCTCCGGGATTTTTCCCGGAGCTTTTTGCAGTTTTTCAGCTTTTTCCTATTGGAAAAGAATGCATGCTCTGATACTATGTTAGTAAAACCGAGGGAGAAATCCTAGCATTTGAGAAAATGAAGGAGATATAAGACAGTGAGCAGAGGCACAGATTTTTTGAAATATATTACGGAACAGATTCAAGAAGGAATTCAGGAGCTTGGCGCGCGGATTCAGGAGATACAGAAGGATATTGCCGGAATGAATGACTACTATTGGGAGAATTATACGGAGATGGATCAATATGGTTATGAAAATTATGATAACCAGCAGGCGCTACTTACACAGGTGAGTGCCAACCAGGAGAATCAAAAGCGCATGAGCCGTATGAAAAAGATGTTGGATTCGCCGTTTTTCGGAAGCGTGGAGTTCGTCTATGATGGAGAAGAAGAAGCGGAGGTTTTCTATATTGGCATTGGGAACTTTGCCAGAGAAAGAGGGCAGGTTCCGCTCATTTATGACTGGAGGGCACCGATCAGCAGTCTTTTTTATGATTATGATAAAGGAAGGGCAGCTTATGAGGCTCCGGCAGGATTACTGGAGGGAGAGATTCTGTCGAAATGGCAGTATAAAATCCGCGGCGGAAAGATGGTTTATGAATTTGAGAGTGATATGAAGATTGATGATGATATTCTAAAGCAGGAGCTTGGAGCGAATAGCGACACGCAGCTTAAGAATATCGTCCGGACCATTCAGCGGGAGCAGAATGCCATTATCCGCAACACGGAAGATAAGATTCTTGCCATACAGGGGGCGGCGGGAAGTGGGAAGACGTCGGTTGCCCTGCACCGGATTGCTTATCTTTTGTATCATGATCGGAAGAATCTGAATTCGTCTAACATATTGATTTTATCGCCGAACAGTGTATTTTCCGATTATATTTCCCACATTCTTCCCGAGCTGGGAGAGGAGAATATACAGGAGATGAGCCTGGATCTTTTTGCTTACAGGGAACTGGAAGGAATCGCAGCGGATTGTGAGGACAGATATCATCAGATTGAGAAACAGATAGCAGGAATGGACGCACAGAGTGAGAAGAGATTTCGTTGGAAACAATCAGAAGAATTTGTGCGTGCGGTGGAAGGCTTTTTGATTGAACTGGAAGACCGGCTGGTTGATTTCCGGGATGTGCGTTATAAGACGCTGGAGAAAAAGGCGGAAGAAATCCTGGATTTTTTCTATTATAAGTTTGCGGACATTCCGCTTCTGTCCAGAATGGATGCGGTGAGGGATTATTTTATCGATGAGTATGAGACGTTGTGCAAAAGAGAACTCTGTGAGGAGGAAGCCGGGGTTATAAAAGAAAAATTCCGGAAGATGTATGTAACGACGGATCTCTATGAGATATACAACTGGTTTCTTACGGAAAATGGATTGCCTGTGCTTCCTGACATTCCGCCGGAAAGGAGAATCCTTGCTTATGAGGATGTATTCCCGATTCTGTATCTGAAGTATCGTCTGTGCGCGGGAGCAGTGCGCAGGGATATCCGGCATCTGGTAATTGATGAGATGCAGGATTATTCCTATCTCCAGTATGTGATTTTGGAGCGTTTGTTCCCATGTAGTATGACGATACTAGGCGACCGGGCGCAGACCATAGATGGAAAGATGCAGGATGTATTGGCTTTCCTGCCGAAGATCTTTGGCAGGAAGGTAAGGCGGATTGAAATGAACAGAAGTTACCGCAACACGGCGGAGATTGCGGAATATGCCGGAAAGATAGCGGGTGTGGAAGGAATTGGGTATCTGCAGAGACATGGAAAGGAAGTGAAGAAATATTTTTGCAGGTCGCAGGAAGAGACTGTCTGCAGAATACTGGAAAATGTGCGTCTGGGTGCAGAAGAATACGAGACTGCCGCTGTCCTTACCATGACAGAACGGGAGGCAGGAGAATTGTATCTTGCTCTGAAGGAACGGCGGGAGGATGTCTTCTATATCGACAGGGACAGTTCTGCTTTCCGAAAAGGGATGACTGTTACGACATTTTATATGGCGAAAGGACTGGAATTTGACCAGGTATTTATAGCCGAAGGAGACGGTGAGAACCCATTGGATAGACAGTTCCGTTATATCTGTGCTACGCGGGCACTGCATGAATTATATGAAATAGGGATTATCTGACGAATCGTCAGATTGAGAAGGTAGACCAATGATGAAGAAATTACGGCAGATGATAGTAAAGACCATTCCAGATAGTTTATATCAGCAGATAAAAGTATTAAGCGCTATGCTTTTAGTGGTTCTTGCAGGCGTTTGTACCATGAGCATATATTATACAGCATCAGCAAATGTCAGTAATATAAAGATGTTGAATAATGATAAAATGGAGCAGATGCAAAGTAAAATGAAAGAATATTCGGAAAGTATTTATGGCAGGATTTCTACTTTGGCATATTCCCCGTCAGCTTATGGGTATTTTACAATGGCTGAGGAAGAGCGTTCTATTTATGTTGATGAGATTACATCTGCGTTTTTAAATACCATGACGCTGGAAGATGATATAGAGCAGATTGGCATGTATGATGAGGAAATGAATCTGATTGCAGGAAATGAAGCGTTCTGGCAACAGGTAAAGCTGCCTTCGAATTCAGAAAAGAATGAGATGGAATTTGGAACGATGTTTGTTTCGGATTACAACGGACATTCTTATTATACGATTTCTTTTCCAGTCTTTGATTTATCGAGTGAAGGATATGGAACAAGGAGGGGCATCGTCTTATTTGCAATGCGGACGGTGGGGATTGACGATATAATGGAAGATATGAAGGTTACGAATAACTCAAGGATGTACCTGCTGGATCAAAATGAGAACATTATTTCTTCTTACGGTGATGATTACAGGAAATATTTTCCAATTGATGAGCAGAAAAAAAGTTACTATTATATTAAAGAATGTAAGGTCAATAAGGAAGGCTGGAAGCTGGTCAGTGTTATTCCGCAAAAGGAGGTTATGATTGGAACATGGGATTTGTATGTGGATATAGCAATGATGTATATTTTTCTATTAGTATTGCTGATGGTAATGCGGAGTTTTTTCAAAAAAAGGATTGTTGATCCGATTGAGCAGATGGATACTTTTGTCAAAAACCTGTTGGATGAGCCGGATGCAAGAATGGAAATTAATAGAAAAGATGAAATTGGAAGGCTGGCAAAAAGCTTGAACTGGATGCTGGATGAAAAAGAAATTCTTCAGAATAATGTACAGCAGTTCCAGAAAAAGATGTATGAAATGGAACTTTCCAAAAAGAAAATACAGATATTGGCATACCGCAACCAGATTAATCCACATTTCCTGTATAATACCCTTGGCTGTATTCGGGCTATGGCATTATACTATGATAAAGAAGACATTGCTGAAATTACTATGTCGCTGTCAGAACTGTTCCGCTATGGCGTCAGAGGAGATAATGTTGTTCTGGTAGAAGAAGAGTTGAATCATGTGAAGGAATATGCCAGAATTATTGACTATCGCTTTGCAGGAAATATTCGTGTACATATTCAGACTGACAAGGCTGTGAAAAAGAAAAAGATGATAAAACTGCTTTTACAGCCTCTGGTTGAAAATGCCGTCTTTCATGGGGTAGAAAAGAACCTGAATGGCGGAGATGTGTTTGTTAATGTAGAGTTGACAGACGAAGGACTCCTTAGATTTTGTGTGGAGGATAATGGATGCGGCATGTCCGAAGAAAGAAGAGGAGCAGTTCTGGAGATGTTGGAGAAGAAAGGAGATGACGAACATGCAAAGTCTATTGGATTGCTGAATATCTATAAAAGGCTGCATTTGTTTTATGGGGAAGAAGCAAAGTTTTTACTAGAGAGCAGCTCTGGAGTTGGAACCAGGGTGACAATTATAACTCCGGGGCAGATACAGGAGGATAAGAATGTATAGAGTGTTAGTGGCGGATGATGAGTTGTGGATGACACTCAGTATAAAAAAGTTAATTGAGAAAAGCGGGCTGCCGTTTCGGGTTATTGGGGAGGTGATGAATGGAGTCGCAGCATTGGAGGCTGTGGAAAGGGAAAAGCCGGATCTGTTGATTACAGATATCCGTATGCCCGGATATGACGGTTTGGAATTACTAGAACAGATGAAAAAGAAATGCTTAGCTACAAAGGTGATTCTGCTCAGTGGATACGCAGAATTTGAATATGCAAGAAAAGCAATTCGGCTGGATGCATTCGATTATTTGTTGAAACCGGTGAAGCAGGAGCAATTGGAGAGTACCCTGCAGGAGCTTGTCCGGGTATTTGAAGGTGGCGAAGCCGTGTCGGAATTTGATTCGCAGGAAGAAGAGAATCTGCCTATGATAGAAGAAATCATAAGGAATTTGCAGCAAAACTATAGGAAAGACATTACCCTGACATCTATAGCTAAGAAATACAATATGAGCACCAGCTATTTAAGCGAACTTTTGAAGGAGCGGATTGGCATGTCTTTTTCTGAATATTTAATTTCAAAAAGAATCCAGAAAGCAAAGGAGCTGTTGGCTGATGAAAAACTTTCCATAAACGAAATAGGAGAAGCGGTTGGATATAAAGATTATTACTATTTCATGAAAGTATTTAAAAAAGTTGTCGGTATAACGCCCAGTAAATACAGAAAAAATCTGTAAAAACGAAAAAAAGACCAAAATTACGAAAAAAATTCATTTCATAAAAATAAAAACTTCTTATAATAAAAATTATAAAATAAAATTTTTTTCATTATGGGAAGTTTTTTTTATTGTGGAAAACTTTCCGTAGCAGAAGGGAAGGAGAAAAAAGATGAAGAGAAAAAGATTTTTGGCGCTTTTTCTGTCTGTGGCAATGGTTGCCGGCATAGGTTTGCCGACGGCGTCTATGCGGACCGTGCAGGCGGAAGAGACAACCAAGGTTCCCATTTTTGAGATGGATTTTGAAAACCTTGAAGAAGAGGCAGGAGACCAGTTATCTGGTACAATTACTGCTAACTCAGGCGAGACGGTAACGGTATACGACAATGTTTCGCTTGTGGAAGGCCATAACGGCGGTAAGGCAGTGGACCTTAGTTTTAATAAGGGCTATCTTACTGTGCCTAATACGGACAAGCTGAATCCAGAAAGTCTAACGGTATCTGTGTGGCTGAGAAGAGTAGAAAGCGCGAACCAGGAGGCTCGTGTTATGTGGGCAAAGCCGAATAACAGCTGGAACGGGAATGGCTGGTTTATCGGCTGGACAACAGGGGAAAGTATGGCATTGGTAACGGACGGAAGGAATATGGCTGTTCAAAAGGCAAGTGCGGATACGCTGCTTCCTTTAAATGAGTGGACCAATATTACCGGTGTGTTCGACGGAGAGACCGGAGATATGATTTTGTATCAGGATGGCGTATCGTTTGCATCTGCCCAGGTAGCCGGCGCATCCATTACGAAATCAACACTTACAGATATTTTAATTGGAAAGTCCGGTTATGGCGCTGTAGGTATCGGATGTTATGCAGATGATTTTAAGATTTATGATAAAGCGCTTACTGCAAGAGAAGTTGCCCTTCTTGCGGGGCTTACGGAACAGGAGCTTTTGGATGCAGACGTAGATGCATTAACGACAGTGACCAGAGCAACTTCGGATTTCGTCTTATCTTTAGAAGGTGCGAATGGTTCTGTGATTACGTGGGAATCGGACAACGAGGCAATAAAGCTTGACGGAGACGGCAATGCTGTTGTCACAAGAAGCAATAAAGATGTGAAGGTGACCTTGACGGCTGAACTGACGTTGGGCGAGAGTAAAGCAACAAAGACCTTTGAAGTTACGGTTGTAAAAGAAAATCAGCCGATAGAGGGCGTGCAGAAGTTAAGCTCTGATGAGATTGTCAGCGTAGGAGGAACGATTGGAAAGCGTCTTTCTGATGCGGTGGATAATTATGCTATGAATTATCTGTATGGGCAGAGAATGACGGCATATCTCAATGAGTATAAGAATCACAGTCATTCCGGATGGAGCTGGCTGGAAGGCGAGCAGCCGGGGAAATGGCTGGAAAGCATGTCAAACTATAAATGGATGAATGATTCGGAAATTGATGCGGCAATTAAAGATGTAGTCACAAGGCTGGCAGAGACACAGACGGTAGAAGATAAGAGCAAGAGCGGATACAATCAGTTCGGCGGTTATCTTGGCAACGCTACGACAGACATCCGTAACAATACCCCGGTCAAAGGTATGGATCCTTATGAGATGTATTCTACATTAAATGGTCTGATTAATGTTTATGACAAATATAAGGAAGACGATACAGAGCTTGCTGCGCAGGCCATTGACTGTGCAATTAAGCTTGCGGATTACCTTGTAGCAACCATCGGGGACGAAAATACGAAGGTCTGCTATCAGGATGGCACGCAGTCCGGTATGAATAAAAAGGAATTCTGGCCCCTTGTTAATTCAAATGGCACTACCATTGCAGGGCATGACGTACACCAGAGCTGGGAAGGTGCTTTGATTATCGATCCGATGATGCTGCTTTCTAAGACAGTAAAGGAAATAGAAGGGCAGGAAGAAAAATCAACCGTATACTCAGACTGGGTGGACTGGGTGATTGGAAATATTGATAAATGGGCTTCTTCCTGGAACGGTTATGGCGATACGCCATATGGAGACCTGGATAAGGTGGCAAGCGGTGAGATGGGAATTGATGAGATTCAGCATTATGTGCATGCTCATACGTTCCAGATGACCTTCCTTGGTTTCCTGAAGAAATATCAGGAAACAGGAGATGAAACTTACTTGAATAAAGTAACTGGCGCATGGGAAGATATTGTTTCCAGACAGGTATATATTACCGGAACCACATCTGTCGGCGAGCACTATGAAGCAGGGCATAATCTTCCAAATACAGGAAGTGTTGGAGAGACATGTGCGACCAATTCCTGGACGCTTTTGAATAATAATCTGTTTGAACTGACGGGAGACGCAAGATATCAGCAGGTAGTGGAAGATGTTATTTACAATCATATGTTTGCAACGTCTACAATTGACGGTGACGGCTATAGTTATCACAGACCGTTGAATGGTTCTACGGAACGATTCTATACGGGTCCGGATTGCTGTTCTTCTTCAGGTATGAGAATGCAGTCCTATGTACCGTATTATATTTATACCAAATCAGCTTCTGGCGTATATGTAAATCAATTCATTGAAAGTGAAGCTCAGATTACGCTGGAAAATGGAAAAATGATGAACATAAAGCAGACAACGGACTATCCATCTTCCGATGATATTAAGTTGGAAATTCTGGATGGAACGACGGAGGATACGCTTTATGTCCGTGTTCCGGACTGGGTAGAAGAACCTACAGTGAAAGTAAATGGAACAGACGTGGCAGACGTGGCAGCCGATGGATACGTAGAGCTTAGCGTAGCAGCCGGCGATACGGTTGAAATTACCTATCCATCTGAACCTGTATGGGTAGAGGGAGACTACTCAAATGAAGGCTCATGGGCAATTAAAGACGGTCCTATGGTTTACTGTGTAGATGCTGCCTTTATGACGGTGGAAGAATCACAGGCAGCATTTGGCGCTGACATAGCTCCTGTTGCAGCAACGGCTGTTGTGGATGCAGAAGACGGGAAAGCAGTAAAGACTGAACGAGAGATCGCTCTTGAAGGAGACCGCTATTTCGGAAGTAAATATATAATTAAAATGATGACGCCGAACGGAGAACAGGAAGTGGCGATTGTTCCATATGCGAATATAGGTCAGTGGTATCGCTACGGAGAGGCGGCACCGGGAATTTATGGCACGAATTACAGTTCTGCTACACGTTATTCTTATATGATCTGGATGCCGTCCGGTATTACAGATTACCCGGAAGCGCCGGAAGAGAGCAGTGGGCCGGTAGTACATTATGATTTTGATTCTGTTGACGGAACAACCATAAAGGATATTTCCGGAAATGGAAAAGATGCAGAAGCGGTAGGAGCTGTTTCTTATGATACAGGTAAGCTGGGCAAGGGTGTCAGCCTGAATGGTACAGATGCCTATGTGAAGCTTCCGGAGGATGTGATTTATGGATTATATAATCTGTCCATTTCTGCATGGATCAACCCAGAAGAAGTAGTAAACTGGGCGAGAGTATTCGACTTTGGTAATGGAGAGGAATCTCCGCCGTATCCGAACCTGTTCCTGACGGTACACAGCAGTGATGGAAAGACCCGGCTCGCTTATGAGGACGGAGGAAATTCCCATGTGAACACGGACGCATTTGCTATAAATACATGGACGCATATTACGGTTACAATCGAGGGAACAAAAGCAGCATTGTATGTAAATGGCGCAAAGGTGGCAGAGAACACTTCTTTCCATATGATGCCATTCCAAATTGGAAATATGACAAGCAATTTCCTTGGTAAATCCAATTATAAGGCAGATTCTCTCTTTAAGGGAGATATGGACGATTTCCGTATTTATAACAGAGCTTTGGGAAGCGATGAGATTATGATGCTTGCAAGTGGTGAGGAACCGGTGAGAACGATTCAAACGGTAGAGCAGCCGCAGGCGGTAGAAACCATGGTGGGAACAGCGCCCATCCTTCCGGAGAAAGCGAATGTTACTTATACAAATGGAACCCAGGGCAGAGAACCGATTACCTGGGAAGAGATTACGCCTTCACAGTATGCGAAAGCAGGTACGTTTAAGGTGAAAGGTACGGTTGGTACGGCTGAGATCGAGATTACGGTGGTTGTGAAGGATGATACGAAACCGGATCCGGTTGTGATAGAATCCATTACGGTAACAGCACCGACGAAGACGGAGTACACAGTAGGTGACGAGCTTGACCTTGACGGAATGAAAGTGACTGCAAAATACAGCGATGGTACAACAAAAAATATTGCAGTAACGGACTGCGAAGTAAGCGGCTATGATACGACTAAGACCGGAGAGCAAACAGTAACAGTAACATACGAAGGAAAGACAGCAACCTTCAAGGTAACAGTGAAGGAAGAAGCGAAACCTGTTACTCTGGAATCCATTACGGTAACAGCACCGACGAAGACGGAGTACACAGTAGGTGACGAGCTTGACCTTGACGGAATGAAAGTGACTGCAAAATACAGCGATGGTACAACAAAAGATATTGCAGTAACGGACTGCGAAGTAAGCGGCTATGATACGACTAAGACCGGTGAGCAGACAGTAACGGTAACATATGAAGGAAAGGCAGACACCTTCAAGGTAACTGTTAAAGAAGCGGAAAAACCGAATGAAACAGACAAGACAGCTTTGGAAGCAGCGGTTAAGGCGGCAGTAGCGGATACAGAGAAAGTTAAGTATACGGAAGAAAGCTGGGCAGCTTACGAAGAAGCTTTGAATCAGGCAAAAGAAGTATTGGCAGACACGGATGCAACGCAGAAAGAAATTGATGATGCGGCTGCAGCGCTTGACAAAGCGGCAGAGGCTCTGGAAAGCAAGGGACTGCCATATGTAGACGTAGTGAAAGATGACTGGTTCTACAATGCAGCATACTACAACTACTTTGCAGGAACCATGACGGGTACAGATCCTACGCATTTCTCACCATACGCAACGCTGGTACGTGCACAGTTTGCAACGATTCTTTACCGGCTTAACGGTGAACCGAAAGTAGAATATGAGACAAGATTCCCGGATGTACCGGATGGACAGTTTTATTCAAAGGCAGTCATCTGGGCGGCTGAAGCGGAGGTTGTTACGGGTTATACAGATTCCGGATACTTTGGAACGAATGATCCGATTACCCGTGAGCAGATGGTAACGATGATGTACCGTTACGCGGACCATATGGGATATGAATTTGAAGAACCGGCAGATATCAGTAAATATACGGATGCTGATAAAGTAACGGAATTTGCAGAGGCGGCGATGAAGTGGGCAGTAGGAAATGGAATCATTGAAGGAAAAGAAAATGAAGACGGCTCCTGGCGTCTTGACCCGCAGGGGAATACAAGCCGTGCAGAATGTGCAATTATTATCCAGAGATTCATGAAAACATTTGTGGAATAAAACAAGTTGAAAAACCGATGCACATATGATACAATGAAAGGGCGGGTGACATAAGCCATCTGCCCTTTCATTATTGCTGAGAGTTAATCTGTTTCGTCTGTTTCCGGCATGCGGAGACCTGCCACGCTGGTTACGGGCAGGGAGAATAAGACGGCTCCGGCCGGGGTGCCCGGTCCGGCTTGTTTCATGATTGCTTTCATAATTTCGTTTTTCCGGTCAGAGCGGACAACAATGAAAATCATCTCTTTTTCTTCTGCCAGGGAGATTCCAAGGAATTTTCTGGCATGTTCCGCTCCGGTACCCTTTGCGTGGATGACGGTTCCGCCCGGGGCATGGGCGCTTCTTGCTGCATCCATAATGGTATCGATATATCCGGCATTTGCAATGGTTATAAGAAGTTCAAAATCAGTGTTCTTCAACGTGCTCTCCTCCTCTATCACGACTTCCTGGCCGACGGTAAGGTATTGCAGAACTTTTCTGCCGCCGATACTGCTGAAAGGAATTAAAAAAGCGATTCCTCTGCCGGGAATATCAATCTGCATTTTATTGTACAGAGCTTTTTTCAGAGACTTCCATGTGCTCCCGGTGATAAAGGCAAAGTACAGAGCTTTTTCAGCGGCTTCCAGCCCGAGATAGTCCAGGACTTCGCTGTTTGCGGTTCCGGCTCCCAGGACAGTCAGTGTCACATGTATATGATTTTCTTTAAAGAAAGCGAGAAACCTTTCACGCATTCCGCGGTTGGTAATTAGTCCCATCATGTAAATTTTATCCATAGAAATATCCTTTCTGAGCCACGCTATAATTCAATAATATCATCCTCTTCCCAGATATCAAGATAGGATGCGGATTCTGTTTCAGAAACTTTTGCGTGTTTCATCCGGTATTGGTAAATGAAGCCGAGAATCTGGATGGCAATCAAAGGCGTCATAGCTACCATAGCAATAATTCCAAATGCATCCTGAACGATGTTTCCACCCACGGACTGGCAGGCTCCCATAGCAAATGGAAGGAGAAAGGCTGCCGTCATGGGACCGGATGCTACTCCGCCGGAGTCAAAGGCGATTGCAGTAAATATTTTCGGGACAAAAAAGGATAGCATGAGTGCAACCGCGTACCCCGGTACGATAAACCAAAGAATAGAAATCCCGGTTAAAACGCGTGTCATGGCAAGCCCTACTGAGACGGCGACTCCCAGCGACAGGCTAAGGCTCATGGCACGCCCCGGAATTGCACCGGACGTGATTTCTTCTACCTGTTCCATCAGTACATAGACGGCCGGCTCGGCTTTTACGATGAAGAAACCAATTACCATACCGAGAGGAATCAGGAGGAATCGGTAAGGAAGACCGGCTATCGTCTGCCCGAGATGGTTTCCTGCCGGCATAAATCCTACATTTACACCGGTAAGGAAGAGAACCAGGCCGATGTAAGTGTATGCGATTCCAATTATGATTTTGAGTAGTTTTTTCTTCTTTAATTTTAATGAAATCATCTGGAATGCAGCAAAAAACAGGACAATCGGCAGCAGGGAATTTGCAATTTCCCGCATATATTCCGGGAACCCTTCTGCAAAGCACTTCCATAGTTCCACAGAGTTTGAAATTTCCGGCAAGGCTGTGGGAGTGTAGCCGGTGTCTTCCGGATGGTACAAAAGTCCCAGAATCATTACTGCCAGAATTGGCCCGATGGAACACAAAGCCACAAGGCCGAAACTGTCATCTTCCGCATGTCTGTCGCTTCGGACGGCAGCAAAACCTACGCCGAGAGCCATGATGAAGGGGACAGTCATTGGTCCGGTGGTAACGCCGCCGGAGTCAAATGCCACGGCAAGGAAATCTTCCGGGATCAAGAATGCCAATAGGAATATGACAATGTAAAACAGAAACAAAAGCGGAGGAAGCGCCTTTGCAAAAAGCATTCTCAGCATTGCGATTACCAGAAAAAAACCGACGCCGCATGCCACCGCCAGGATTAAGATATGGTTTGGTATGGAGGGTACCTGTTCGGCAAGTACCTGAAGGTCAGGTTCCGAGATGGTAATGACGAAGCCCAGAAGGAAGCATAGAAAAAGCACGAAACCAAGGTTTCCGGCAGACGCCATTTTGGTCCCCATTTTTTCGCCCATGGGTGTCATAGAAAGCTCAGCACCAAGAGTGAAGAACATCATTCCGATTATCAGGAGTACGGCGCCGAACAAAAACAGCAGCAGTATGCTGGAAGGGACAGGGGCGATAGTAAAGCTAAGAAACAGTACAATTCCAATAATAGGAAGGACTGCGTTGAAAGCTTCCTTCAATTTTTCGGTAAATTTGGTTTGGTAAAAATCCATGCAGTAAACAATCCTTTCTTCTTACTGAGTACTTTAACATAGCAAAGAAGGTGGAAACAATCCGGTTTTGAAAACGAATATCAATTTTAGCAAATTCTTAACATGAGAATATTTATGCAGGAAAGGGGAAAAGAAGACTTCTGATGGGTATGTTTTTTACGATTTGTATCTTTTTAATATTGTTTCTGATAGCGTGGATTGATGGAAAAACAAAAAGGATTCCGGACAGATTGCTTGCGGTGCTGCTTGCAGCAGAGATCTGTGCCGTTCCGTTTTTCCCGGAAATTGAAATGGCAGAACGAGGAATGGGAATTCTGTGTGTAAGTGTGCCGCTTCTTATGCTTAATCTGATCCGGCCGGGAGCCTTTGGCGGCGGGGATATCAAACTGTCGGCTGTAAGCGGAATGTTTCTGGGATGGCGCAGGATGGCAGATGCCTTTTTGCTTGCGCTGTTCATGGCGGGAGGTTATGCGTTCCGGCTGCTGGCAGGAAAGAAAAAAGGACGCCGCGATTGTTTCGCCTTCGGACCATTTCTTTGTATGGGAATTATGACAGCATTTTTCATGATATTTATGGGAAAATCGCCAGGATATTTGTATAAACATGTGTCTTGTCACATGTAAACCTTGATGGTATAATAGGAACAATGTAGTTGCTTGGCAAAGAAAGGATACGAAGATGAGTATTATTGAGAATATCAACAAATTGAAAAAAGAGAAGAATGCAGTTATTCTTGCACACTACTATGTGAGACCGGAAGTCCAGGATATTGCAGATTATATAGGGGATTCCTTCTATCTGAGCAAGGTCGCGGCAGGACTTACAGAGCAGACGATTGTATTCTGCGGCGTGTCATTTATGGGAGAGAGCGCTAAGATGTTAAGTCCCGGTAAGACGGTTCTGATGCCGGATCTGACAGCCGATTGTCCGATGGCGCATATGGCGGATGCAGAGACGATCCGGAAGATGCGGGATACGCATGAAGATCTTGCGGTAGTTTGCTACATCAATTCTACGGCAGAGCTTAAACAGCATTCCGATGTGTGTGTAACTTCTGCCAATGCGGTGAAGATTGTGAAAGCGCTTCCGAATAAGAATATTTTCTTTATTCCCGACCGCAATCTTGCACATTACATAGCAGCACTGGTGCCGGAAAAGCATTTTATATATAATGAAGGATTCTGTCCGACACACGAGAGGATGCAGGCAGAAGAGGTGCTTCGGGTGAAGGAAGAACATCCACAGGCGCTCGTGCTGTCACATCCGGAATGCCGGGAGGAAATCCTGAAAATGTCAGATTATATCGGAAGTACGTCAGGCATTATTAACTATGCGGCGCAGAGTGAGGAAAAAGAATTCATTATTTGCACAGAAGAAGGGGTTTCCTACAAACTGCAGCAGGATAATCCGGATAAAAAGTTCTATTTTCCGGAAACCGTGCCGGTCTGTCCGAATATGAAAAAGAATACGCTGGAAAAAATCCTGCATGTATTGGAGACGGGAGAAAATGAGGTACATGTTTCTGATAAGCTGCGTGTAAATTCAGTAAAACCGTTGGAAAGAATGCTGGAGTTGGCGAAATAGTCTGCCGGAAGGCTTGAGCCGGGGAGGGTGAAAAATGGATATTTACGCAGATGTTGCAATCGTGGGAACAGGCGTGGCGGGCTTATTTGCCGCGTTAAATCTGCCTTCTGATAAAAAGATTGTGATGATAACAAAAGCTGATGTGGAGAGCAGCGATTCTTTCCTTGCACAGGGAGGAATCTGTGTGCTGAGGGATGAGAAAGACTATGACAGCTATTTTGAAGATACGATGAAAGCGGGACATTATGAGAACCGGAAAGAATCCGTGGATATTATGATTAGAAGTTCCCGTGAGATTATCAATGACCTGGTGGGATATGGTGTAGAATTTGAGAAGGAAAACGGAGAATTTGCCTATACTAAAGAAGGGGCGCATTCAAAGCCGCGGATTTTATTCCATGAAGATGTTACCGGGAAGGAAATTACAAGTAAACTTCTTTTGCAGGTGAAGAAGCTTGAGAATGTGACGATTTATGAATATACGGTTATGACGGATATTATAGAAGAAAATGGTCGCTGCGTCGGTATTTTCGCGGAAAATGAAGAAGGAAAGATGAGGATTTATGCTCCTGATACGATTCTTGCAAGCGGCGGAATCGGAGGAAAGTATAAGCATTCTACGAATTTCCCGCATTTGACAGGGGATGCGCTGGATATCTCCAGAAAACATGGAATTCGGCTGGAACATCTGGATTATGTCCAGATTCATCCGACGACGTTGTATTCTACGAAGCCGGGAAGAAGATTCCTGATATCGGAGTCGGTGAGAGGGGAAGGCGCGGTTCTTTATAATAAGAACAAAGAGAGGTTTGTCAATGAGCTGCTTCCCAGGGATGTGGTGACGGAGGCAATTTACAAAGAGATGGAAAAAGACGGGACAGACTATGTGTGGCTGTCTATGGAACATGTTCCGAAAGAAACAATATTAAAGCATTTTCCCAATATTTATCAGCATTGTCTGGAGGAAGGGTACGATGTTTTGAAAGAATGTATTCCGGTTGTACCGGCACAGCATTATTTTATGGGAGGAATCTGGGTGGATTCCGATAGCCGGACTTCCATGGAGCATTTGTATGCGGCGGGGGAGACGAGCTGTAACGGCGTGCATGGCGCTAACCGGCTGGCCAGCAATTCCCTGCTGGAAAGTCTTGTGTTTGCGAAAAGAGCAGCAAAGAAGATTGGACAGGAACAGTAGAAAGAGAAGAAAAGGAGAATTGGGATTATGAATCAGATAACCATGACATTGCAGGCGGACCATTTGATTTTGGAGGCGTTAAAAGAAGATATTTCCAGTGAAGATGTAACCACTAATGCGGTAATGAAAGAGGCAGTTACCGGAGAAGTTGATTTAATCTGCAAACAGGATGGAGTGATAGCCGGGCTGGAAGTATTTAAGAGAGTCTTCTATTTGCTGGATGAGAAAGTGGAAACGGAGCTTTTCTGCAAAGACGGAGATGAAGTGAAGAATGGACAGCTGCTGGGGAAAGTAACCGGTGATATCCGTGTATTATTATCCGGTGAGCGGGTGGCGTTAAATTACCTTCAGAGGATGAGCGGAATCGCGACTTATACCCATTCGGTTGCAGCGCTTCTGGAAGGAAGCAAAACCAAACTTCTTGATACAAGGAAGACCACACCGAATATGCGTATTTTTGAAAAATACGCAGTGCGTGTCGGCGGTGGATTTAATCATCGCTATAATCTGTCAGACGGCGTGCTTTTGAAGGACAATCATATCGGGGCGGCAGGCAGTGTAACGAAAGCGGTGAAGATGGCGAAAGAATACGCACCCTTTGTGCGTAAGATAGAAGTGGAAGTAGAGAACCTGGATATGGTAAAGGAAGCGGTAGATGCAGGAGCAGATATCATTATGCTGGATAATATGTCAGTAGAAGAGATGCAGGAGGCTGTCCGCATTATTGACGGGCGTGCAGAGACAGAATGTTCCGGTAATGTTACAAAAGAGAACATAGAGAATCTGACGGCAATAGGGGTCGATTATATTTCCAGCGGTGCGCTGACGCATTCTGCTCCGATATTGGACATCTCATTAAAGAATCTGCATGCGAAGTAATGGACGGAGGTAAAAGGGATTTATGACTGGTTCTGACAGAAGGGCAGAGATTGTCCGGCAGATAAAAGAAAGTAAAGCTCCGGTTTCCGGGCAGAGAATGGCTCTTGCATATGGGGTGAGCCGACAGGTGATTGTGCAGGATATTGCATTGCTCCGTGCGTCCGGTTACGATATTATCTCCACGAACCGGGGGTATCTGCTGAACGCACCCAGGACGGTAAGCAGGATTTTTAAGGTTCAGCATACGGATGAGCAGTTGGAAGAAGAGCTGTGCTGCATTGTGGATTTGGGCGCCTGCGTGGAAAATGTCATGGTGAACCATAGAGTGTATGGGCATATGGAAGCGCCTCTTGGGATTAATTCCCGGAGAAAGGTGGCGGAATTTCTGGAAGATATCCGTTCCGGGAAATCCAGTCCATTGAAAAACATTACGTCCAATTATCATTATCACAATGTGAGCGCCGACAGCGAAGAGACGCTGGATATGGTAGAGCAGGCATTAAGCGAGAAGAAATTTCTTATAGCCGTGAGAAAAGCTTAAAAAATAGGATGAGAAGGATAAGGGTATCGGTCATCTGGTATGGTCGGTACTCTTTTTGTAAAAAGGCCTTGACAAAAACCCAAATTTATGTAAATCTATTGTTGGAAGTATAATCTATATCTGTTGAAGAATTCCTTCCGCAGTTCTGCGGATAAATCCCAAAAGAATATTTTATGCAAAGGAGAACGTATGGGAAAAAATGATGTAAAAATAAATCGATGGCTTTCGGAAAAGAAAAGGTATGCGGATTTGTTTAATGGAATCTTGTTTGATGGAAAACAAATCATCCATGCTGAAGAATTAGAACCGACTGACAGAAAAGCAGAAATCTTGTTAGAAGAGAAGACGGGGAAAGAGACAGCGGCAGAGCGGTATAGAGATATTGTTATGCAATGGAATCAGGGAATGGAGTTAGCAGTTTTGGCCGTTGAGAGCCAGGATAAGGTTCATTATGCGATGCCTGTGAGAAATATGATATATGACGGGCTTACTTATAAAAATCAAATAGATTTGATGTGGGAGAAACATAAGGCGGCAGAAGATAAAACAACAGACGCAGAATATTTGTCCAGATATAAAAAAGAAGACAAGTTAAAACCGGTTATTACACTGGTATTTTACTATGGAGCGGAACCGTGGGACGGAGAGAAAGACATTTATGGAATGCTGGGATTGAATGATAAATATAAAGAAATAGATAGGATGAAAAAGTTCGTTCCTAATTATCATATCAATCTGGTAGATGCAGCCAGAATAAACGATTTAGAAGTGTTTATGACGGATTTACAACTAATTCTGGGCGTGTTAAAATATAAGAATCAGAAAGATGAATTCATTCAATATATACATGAGAATCAAGACTATTTCAGCAGGGTGGATAAAGAAACTTATCAGGTTATGCGGGTGTTTTTAAACTCGGAAAAGCAACTAAAGAATGTGGTGCGAGAAGAAGATAAGGAGGAGATAGACATGTGTAAGGCTCTGGAGGAGTTATATGCTGAAGGAATAGAACAGGGAATAGAACAACGGAATAAAGAACTGATAATGGCGAAGCTGTCGCAGGGCGTTTCTATCGATGTGGTTGCTGATTTTCTGGACATGTCGATTGAAGCGGTGAAAGAGGTTGTTTCCGGGGAATTTACAGAATGATAGAAAGCAGTGGAAAAGAAAAGGAGAGCGGTATGGAGAGGACAAATGAAATTTATCAGGCATATGTACAGATTCTGAAGGAGGAGCTTCTTCCGGCGATGGGGTGTACGGAACCGATTGCTATCGCTTATGCGGCGGCGAAGGCAAGAGAAGCTTTGGGGGAACTCCCGGAAAAGGTACTGGTACAGGCGAGCGGCAGTATTATTAAGAATGTTAAAAGTGTGATTGTGCCAAATACAGGACATTTAAAAGGAATTCCGGCAGCGGCGGCAGCCGGGATTGTGTGTGGAGAGGCAGACAGAGAATTGGAGGTTATTGCCGGTGTAACTGAGGACGGGATTTGTAAGCTGCGGGATTATCTGGAAAATGTGGAAATTCGGATGGAGTATCTGGATGAGGGATTTACCTTTGATATTATTGTTACAGTGTATAAAAAAGAAGAATATGCGAAGGTACGTATTACCAATTTCCATACGAATATTGTGTTGGTGGAGAAGAACGGAAATATTATTGAACAGCATCAGGTAGAAAGTGAAGGGGAGGAAGAACTGACAGACCGGAGTCTTCTGTCCATGGAGAAGATATGGGAGTTTGTCAGATGTGTAGAGATTGACGATGTAAGAGAAGTCCTGGACAGGCAGATACAGTATAATACGGCGATTGCAAAAGAAGGATTACAGGGAGATTATGGTGCAAATATTGGCAGTGTAATCCTTAAGTCAGAAGGCAATGGGATCCGCAGCCGGGCGAAAGCCATGGCAGCGGCAGGTTCTGATGCCAGAATGAATGGCTGTGAGCTTCCGGTTATCATTAATTCCGGCAGCGGCAATCAGGGAATGACCTGTTCGCTTCCGGTTTTGGAATATGCCAAAGAATTAGATTCCGGTGAAGAGAAAATGTACCGGGCGTTGGTACTGTCCAATCTGACTGCCATTTATCAGAAGGTGGGGATTGGAAGATTATCGGCTTACTGCGGGGCGGTAAGCGCCGGAGCAGCAGCGGGTGCCGGAATTGCTTATTTAAATGGCGGAGACTATGAGGAGATTATCCATACGATTGTAAATGCATTGGCGATTGTTTCGGGGATTGTGTGCGACGGGGCAAAGGCATCCTGTGCGGCAAAGATTGCATTTGCAGTAGATGCGGGGATTATGGGCTATGATATGTACCGGAATGGGCAGCAATTTTATGGCGGCGATGGAATTGTGGCGAAAGGCGTAGATAATACGATTCATAATGTGGGGCGGCTTGGCAGAGAAGGTATGCGTGCTACGAACGAAGAGATTATAAAAATGATGATAGGATAGGGAAGGTGAGGAAAATGATTTATTGTGGAAAACATGTATTGACGGGAGATGGGAAGACCCATCTGATGGACGGCGCGGTAGTGGTAAATGCAGAGGGCGTGATTCAGGATGTGGGATTAAAGGCGGAGATGACAGCGAAGTATCCGTCGGAAGAGGTGAAAGACTATGGGGACGTGACCCTGCTCCCGGGACTTTGCGATATGCACGTGCATTTTGGATATTATTACAGCCAGCCGGATCAGGGAGCTTTTGATGACTTTATGATAGCTTATTATGCCCAGGAGCAGGCAAAGCTGGCTCTTAGCCTTGGGATTACGACGGTCAGGGATTTGTCTTCTCCCCATAATCTGTGCAAGCAGCTTCGGCTTGCCGGAGAAAAGGGATGGGTGAAGGTTCCGAGGATCATTCATTCCGATGCAGGAATGTGCATGACGGGAGGCCATGGATATGACGATGGGATTGAACAGGTGGACGGAGAATGGGAGATACGTAAGGAGATACGAAAGCAGCTTCGTGACGGCGCGGATTGGGTAAAGATTCTGACCAGTGGAAGGGTGAGCTTTCCGGAATTTACCCAGGAAGAGCTGAATGCGGCGGTTGATGAATCCCACCGTGTAGGAGTAAAGTGTGCGGTTCATGCAGGTTTGCAGCCGGCTCTTCAGATGGCGATTGATGCCGGCTTTGATACCATTGAACACGGAACCTTCCTTACCTATGAGCAGGTGCAGCAGATGGCTGCAAATGGACAGGCATGGGTTCCGACGATGACAGCGTATACCGTGCTTTATGAATTCTGCAAGGAGAAATTGGAAGCCGGATATAATAAGAGTGACAGAATTGCGGCAAAGGCAATGAAGGATATGGCGTTTTTTGAACCGGCATATAATGCTTATAAGGATAATTTTAAGAAATTCTATGACACAGGCGTTACCGTGTGTACCGGAAGCGACATGGTGCTTTATGACGCACCGCCGCTTCCGATTAACCGGGAGATGGAGCTGATGGTGGAATATGGAATTACGCCGATTCAGGCGATCGAGACGGCAACCTCCAATCCGGCGAAGGTTCTGGGACTTGCAGATACCATCGGACAGCTGAAGGCAGGGCTTCTGGCGGATATGATTGTGGTAAAAGGAAATGTGGCAGAAGATATTACAGCAGTCAATGATTTGGTTGATGTATACATGAGTGGAGAAAAGGTATATCATCGCAATGAAATGTAAAATTTAAAAGAGAAGCATTTAGAAAAAAGCGGCGCTATTATACATACCCTATGCGGGAATTATGTATAGTAGCGCTGTTTGTGCGTAATGGATAAGATTTTTTATATTGACAAATACCCCTTGGGGGTATAATATGAGAGCTAAGAGAGGTGATGGGTTTGAAAGAATTAAAAGAATGCTGTCATAAGACAAAGGAGCGGCCGGACAAAGAATACAAAGATTTGCTGAATCGGCTGAGCCGAATTGAAGGACAGGTAAGAGGAATTAAGAAGATGGTAGAGAGTGACGCCTACTGTACAGATATACTGATACAGGTTTCAGCGGTGAATGCGGCGCTTAATAGTTTTAATAAAGTGCTGCTTGCTAATCATATCCGAAGCTGTGTTGCACAGGATATCCGGGAAGGAAAAGATGAAACCATAGATGAACTGGTGGATACCCTGCAGAAATTAATGAAGTAGACAGGGCTGGAAGAATAGATGGAGGTGAAGATTATGGAGCAGTATCGAGTGACGGGAATGAGCTGCGCTGCCTGCAGTGCAAGAGTGGAGAAAGCGGTAGGGAAAGTACCGGGGGTAACATCCTGTTCAGTTAGTCTTTTGACAAATTCCATGGGAGTAGAGGGGGATGTGGATGCCCGTGCTGTTATAGAGGCTGTAGAGGCGGCGGGATATGGGGCGTCTTTGAAATCTGCCGGTGAAAACACCCGCGAGGGCGTGCAGACACAGGCGAAAGAGGAAGATTTTCTGAAAGACAGAGAAACGCCGGTTTTAAAGAGACGCCTGATTCTGTCTCTTTGCTTTCTGGTACCGCTTATGTATCTTTCGATGGGACATATGATGTGGAACTGGCCGCTGCCGGAGATTTTGGCGGATAATCATGTGGCGATGGGGCTTTTGCAGATGCTCTTAACCATCACGATTATGATAATAAATCAAAAATTTTTTATCAGTGGATTTAAGAGTTTGTGGCATAAGGCTCCGAACATGGATACGCTGGTTGCTCTGGGAGCAGGAGCATCCTTTGGCTACAGTACGTATGCGCTTTTTGCGATGACGGACGCGCAGCTGCGGGGCGATGCATCTGCGGTCATGGAGTATATGCACGAATTTTACTTTGAATCGGCAGCAATGATCCTGACATTGATTACGGTGGGCAAGATGCTGGAAGCCCGTTCCAAAGGACGGACAACGGATGCACTGAAAAGTCTGATGCAGCTTGCGCCGAAGACGGCGGTTGTTCTGAAAGATGGAAAAGAGATGGAAATTCCTGCCGGTCAGGTGAAGATTGGCGACATATTTGTGGTAAGGCCCGGAGAGAATATTCCGGTGGACGGTGTTGTGATAGACGGAAGCAGCGCGGTAAATGAGTCGGCTTTGACCGGGGAAAGTATACCTGTGGACAAAGTCCCCGGTGATTCTGTGTCGGCGGCTACGATAAATCAGTCAGGATTTATCAAATGCGAGGCATCCAGAGTGGGAGAGGATACAACCCTGTCCCGGATTATACAGATGGTAAGCGATGCGGCGGCAACAAAAGCGCCAATTGCAAAGGTGGCGGATAAGGTGTCAGGAATCTTTGTCCCGACGGTAATTGCCATTGCAGCCGTGACAATCCTTGTGTGGCTTTTTGCAGGTCAGAGCATGGGATTTGCATTGGCACGCGGGATTTCCGTGTTGGTAATCAGTTGCCCTTGCGCGCTGGGGCTTGCGACCCCGGTTGCGATTATGGTAGGTAATGGAATGGGGGCGAAGAACGGTATTTTATTCAAGACGGCTGTTTCGCTGGAAGAGACAGGGAAGACGGAGATTGTTGCATTGGATAAGACGGGAACGATTACCAGGGGAGAACCGAAGGTGACGGACCTTGTACCTGCGGAAGGAATCTCGGA
This sequence comes from Dorea acetigenes, assembly GCF_025567385.1. Taxonomy (NCBI): domain Bacteria; kingdom Bacillati; phylum Bacillota; class Clostridia; order Lachnospirales; family Lachnospiraceae; genus Dorea; species Dorea acetigenes. Next base: position 10,514 of record NZ_JAOQJU010000006.1, on the reverse strand, counting down.
GCAGGAACTTCTGAAATCGGCCTATACACTGGAGAAGAAAAGCGAACATCCGTTGGCAAAGGCAATTGTGGAGCTGGCAGAAGAGCGGAAAGATACGGATGCAGCTGCTGGCGAAGAAATTTGCGATTTCCGGGCGGTTCCCGGCAACGGGCTTTCCGGAAGACTGGGAGAAACTATGCTGTATGGAGGAAATCGGAACTTTATCAATGAAAAGGCCATCATCCCTGAAACAGCGCGGAAAAAAGCCGGGGAGTTTGCCGGGGAAGGTAAGACTCCGCTGTTTTTTAGCAGAGATAAAGAATATCTTGGGATGATAGCGGTAGCAGATGTAATGAAAGAAGACAGCCCCCGGGCAGTCAGAGAATTACAGAATATGGGAATCCGTGTGGTAATGCTGACCGGTGATAATGAGAGGACAGCACAGGCAATCGGACGGCAGGCAGGAGTGGATGAAGTGATTGCAGGTGTTCTCCCGGATGGGAAAGAATCCGTTATCCGTATGCTGAAGCAGAAAGGCAAGGTAGCGATGGTGGGCGATGGTATTAATGACGCTCCGGCGTTGACGCGTGCTGACATGGGAATTGCGATTGGCGCAGGGACGGATATCGCGATTGACGCTGCGGATGTTGTATTAATGAAGAGCCGCTTAAGTGACGTGCCTGCGGCAATCCGGCTCAGCCGGGCAACGCTTAAGAATATCCATGAAAATCTATTCTGGGCATTCTTTTACAATGCAATTGGGATTCCGCTGGCAGCGGGATTGTGGTATCCTTTCTTTGGATGGAAGCTGAATCCGATGTTCGGAGCAGCGGCAATGAGCCTGTCCAGCTTCTGCGTGGTGACAAATGCACTGCGGCTGAATTGGTTCCGTATGTATGATGCAAGTAAGGACAAAAAAATAAAAAATAAAAAGAAACAGGAGGAAATAACGATGGAAAAAACAATGAAAATTAACGGTATGATGTGCGGACACTGTGAGGCAAGAGTCAAGAAATGCCTGGAGGCGCTGCCCGAGGTGGATGAAGCGCAGGTAAGCCATGAAGCTGGTACGGCAGTGGTGAAGCTGAATAAGGAGCTGGCGGATGATGTACTGAGAAAGACGGTGGAAGACCAGGATTATGAGGTTGTGGAAATTAAATAGATTGCGCGTTTGCGCAATCTTTAACTGCAGATTTCAATCCAATATCCATCCGGATCGGCAATGAAATAGACGCCCATCGCTTCATTTTCAAAGCAGATGCATCCCATCTCTTTATGAAGCGCATGGGCTTCTTCTATGTTATCGGTCCGCATTGCCAGATGGATTTCGTTATCTCCAAGATTATACGGTCTATCCATATCCCGGAGCCATGTCAGTTCCAGCAGGTGAGGGGTGGTATTGTCTCCCAGAAAAACCAATTTAAAACTTCCGTCACCGGCTTCCTTTTCCCTGGTTATCGTAAGGCCGAGAGCTTTCTGATAGAATTCCAGGGATTTTTCCAGATTAAATACGTTTATATTGTTGTGGTAAAAAGAAAATTTCATAAATCCATACCTCCATAAATGATTTGTTTTGGCCTATTATAGCATGAAAAGTCTAAAAAATCTAAAATAAATATAACCTGGTAGCAGAAGAAAAAAAGATGTGGTATGATAAAAGTAGTATTTTAGAGGATTAAGGAGTCATTATGGCGAAAATAATAGAGACGAACAGTGAGCAGCAGACCTATGACCTGGGAGTGCGGATCGGGCAGAAGGCTCGGGCTGGTGATGTATTTACGCTGGTAGGTGATTTGGGTGTGGGGAAGACGGTGTTTACCAAAGGGCTGGCGTGGGGCCTTGGCATTGAGGAACCGGTAAACAGTCCTACCTTCACGATTGTCCAGATATATGAAGAGGGACGTTTGCCGCTTTATCATTTCGATGTTTATCGAATCGGTGATGTGGAAGAGATGGAAGAGATTGGATATGAAGACTATATTTATGGAGAAGGCGTGAGCCTGATTGAATGGGCAAACCTGATTTCTGAAATTCTTCCCGAACACTATACGGAGATTAAGATAGAGAAGGATTTGGAAAAGGGATTTGATTTCCGGAGAATAACTATAGAAGAAAAATAGAAAGCAAGGAAGGTATCAGCATGAAAATATTGGCGCTGGAAAGCTCCGGTCTGGTTGCGTCGGTGGCAGTGATGGAAGACGGACAGACTGTGGCAGAATATACGGTAAATTATAAAAAGACACATTCACAGACGCTTCTGCCTATGTTGGACGAGGTGGCGAAAATGACAGAGCTGGAGTTGGACTCTGTCGATGCAATTGCGATTTCCGGAGGCCCCGGTTCTTTTACCGGACTGCGCATCGGCTCGGCAACAGCAAAGGGGCTGGGACTTGCGCTGGGAAAGCCGTTAATCCATGTGCCGACGCTGGAAGGGCTTGCTTATAATCTGTATGGCGTCCCGGGAATTGTCTGCCCGATTATGGATGCCAGAAGAAATCAGGTATACACGGGCATGTATTCATTTGAAAATGGACAGCTCTGCGTGATAGAGCCGCAGATGGCGATTGGCATTGACGGACTGGCAGAAAAGTTGAATCAATGTGGACAGCCAGTGATTTTCCTGGGCGACGGGGTACCGGTTCACCGGGAATATCTGGACGGAAATCTGAAAGTTCTGCATCAGTATGCCCCGGCGCATATGAACCGCCAGAGGGCGGCGTCTGTGGGGGCGCTGGGAATGGAATACTATAAAGCGGGAAAATGTGAAACGGCAGCGGAGCATCAGCCGGATTATCTGCGGGTATCTCAGGCGGAGAGAGAACGGGCGGAAAGGACAGGTGGAAAATGATTTTATTTGAGTGTGATTATACGGAAGGCGCATGCCCCGAAATTATAAAACGGCTGGAAGAGACCAATTTTCTACAGACGCCGGGATATGGCGAGGATGAATTCAGCGAAAGTGCAAGGGAGAAAATCCGTCGGCTCTGTGGAAGGAAAGATGCGGATGTACATTTCCTGGTGGGAGGTACACAGACAAATTTCACAGTAATCAGTTCGATTCTTCGCCCTTACCAGGGTGTCCTGTGCGCAGAAACAGGGCATATTAATGTTCATGAGACCGGGGCGGTAGAAGCAACCGGGCATAAAGTGCTTGCGCTGCCAAGCAAGGATGGAAAAATCACGGCAAAACAGGTGCGGGATTCCCATGAATTCCATTGGAAAGATGCGAACCATGAACACATTGTGCAGCCGGGGATGGTATACATTTCTCATCCGACGGAAAATGGGACCCTATATTCCAAAAGCGAACTGGAAGAGCTGTATGCAGTATGCAAAGAACTGGAATTACCATTGTTCCTGGATGGTGCGAGACTTGGATATGGCCTGATGTCGGATGCCAGCACTATGACGCTGCAGGATGTGGCCGAAAATACGGATGTATTTTATATTGGCGGGACGAAGGCGGGAGCGCTGTTTGGTGAGGCAGTGGTGATTACGAATCCGACGCTTAAGAAAGATTTTCGTTATATGATGAAACAGAAGGGCGGTATGTTGGCAAAGGGACGGCTCCTGGGCATTCAGTTCGACACTTTGTTTACAGATGGGCTGTATTTTAAAGTGGCGAAGCATGCTGACGATATGGCAATGCGGTTGAAGCAGGCATTTATTGATAAAGGATACCGGCTGTTATTCGATTCCTATACGAATCAGCAATTTCCGATTATGCCGGATGAGCATTTGGAAAAGCTGAAGGAGAAATATGGATATTGTTTCTGGGAAAAGACAGATGAGACACACAGTGCAGTCAGATTCTGTACCAGTTGGGCAACCGGGGAGAATGCAGTAGAGGCGTTGATTGCGGATATTGCAGAATTGTAATAGCACAGGAGGAAAGCGTATGTTCGAGATTCATAAAATGCGAAAAGAAGATATAGAAGAGGTGGCGGCGTTAGAGAAGGCAATTTTTCCGGATGCCTGGAGTGCGGCGGCGCTCGAAGAGTCGTTGATGCAGAAGCAGACCATGATGCTTACAGCATTTGACGATAAGAAATTAATCGGATATCTGATTTTGTATTATGTGCTGGAGGAAGGAGAGATTGCCCGTGTTGCAGTGGAACCGGAGTACCGCCGACAGGGGGTGGGGGCAAGGATGCTTCTTGAAATGGAGAATCTGTGTGAAGATAAAGGAATTAATAAACTTCTGCTGGATGTGCGTGAGAGCAATCAGACAGCATATTCTTTCTATGAAGATTATGGGTTTGTGCAGGATGGGATACGCAAGAATTACTATACAAATCCCACGGAGGATGCTATACTTATGAGCCGTGAGATTGGCAGATAGTTGACAGACAAGGAAGTGTTTCCCACTGGAAACGGGCCTTGAAGGAAGATATAATATAGGCGTAGCACGAAAATAATTTCTGACGGAGGAATCTTGTATGCGCCAGTACAAATTAAAAGAAACAAAAGAAATCGATAAAATTATTTGTAATAAATGCGGAAAGGAAATTGCAGTAAATCATGGCTGCCCCACGGAAGATGTTTTATCTGTAGATAAGCGGTGGGGGTATTTTTCAAAAAAAGATAATCAGGTGGATTCCTTTGACCTGTGTGAAAAATGTTATGATGAGTTTGTTGCAACATTTGCTGTTCCGATAGGAGAGTAGAGGAAAAGATGTTAGATGTATGTTTGCTGGGAACGGGCGGCATGATGCCGCTTCCGTACCGATGGCTCACCTCTTTGATGGTGCGCTACAACGGAAGCAGTCTTCTGATTGACTGCGGCGAAGGAACCCAGATTGCGATCAAAGAAAAAGGATGGAGTTTTAAACCGATTGATGTAATTTGTTTTACTCATTACCATGGAGATCATATCAGCGGTCTGCCTGGTATGCTCCTTACCATGGGAAATGCGGACCGGACGGAGCCCCTGACTTTAATCGGACCGAAAGGGCTGGAACGGGTGGTGAACGCTTTGCGTGTCATTGCGCCGGAGCTGCCTTTTCAGATTAAATTTATTGAAATTACAGAGCCGGAGCAGGTACTGGAGATGAATGGCTATCGGCTGAAAGCTTTCCGGGTGAACCATAATGTGATTTGTTATGGATATACACTGGAAATCGACCGCGCAGGGAAATTTGATGTAGAACGGGCAGAAGCTGCGGCCATCCCGAAAAAGTACTGGGGTATCTTGCAGCGGGGCGAGACGGTGACGGAAGAAGGCCGCGAGCTGACACCGGATATGGTTCTCGGACCGCCGAGAAAAGGAATTAAGCTTACCTATTGTACGGATACCAGACCTACAGATTCTATCCGGGAGAATGCAAAAGGGTCGGATTTGTTTATTTGCGAAGGCATGTACGGAGAAAAGGATAAGGCAAAAAAGGCGAGAGAGTACAAGCATATGACATTTTATGAGGCGGCACAGCTTGCGAAGGATGCGTCGGTCAAAGAGATGTGGCTTACTCACTATAGCCCGTCGTTAAATTATCCGGAAGAATATATGGAAGATGTAAGGGCGATTTTTCCAAATGCTGTTGCAGCGAAGGATCGGCGTACGGTGGAATTGGTTTTTGAAGATTAAGATAGATTGAGGCGTAAAAATGAGTGAAATAAAAGATGTGTTGATTTTGGCAATTGAGAGTTCCTGCGATGAGACGGCAGCCTCTGTTGTAAAAAATGGAAGAGAAGTGTTGTCTAATGTGATTTCTTCACAGATTGCCCTGCATACTTTATATGGCGGAGTTGTGCCTGAGATTGCGTCCAGAAAGCATATTGAGAAAATAAATCAGGTGATCCAGGCGGCGCTTTCCGAGGCGAATGTGGCGCTTGGTGATATAGATGCCATCGGTGTGACCTATGGACCGGGACTTGTGGGAGCTCTTTTGGTGGGAGTCGCTGAAGCGAAAGCGATCGCCTATGCGGCGAAGAAACCGCTGGTGGGAGTTCATCATATTGAAGGACATATTGCGGCTAATTTTATTGAACATAAGGAATTGGAGCCGCCGTTTCTCTGTCTGGTTGTCTCGGGAGGACATACCCATCTTGTGTGTGTGAAAGATTATGGGGAGTTTGAGATTATTGGAAAAACCCGGGATGATGCGGCGGGCGAAGCCTTTGATAAAGTGGCAAGAGCAATTGGACTGGGGTATCCCGGCGGACCAAAGATTGACAAGGTGTCGAAGGAAGGCAATCCGCAGGCGATTGCATTTCCGAGAGCGCATGTGGAGGATGCTCCTTATGATTTCAGTTTCAGCGGCGTGAAGTCGGCGGTGCTTAATTATCTGAATGGATGTCAGATGAAGGGCGCGACTTGGAATCAGGCGGATGTGGCGGCATCTTTTCAGAAGGCTGTCACGGACGTGCTTGTGGAAAATGCCATGCATGCAGTAGAAGAGTACGGATTGAAGAAATTTGCCATTGCCGGAGGCGTGGCCTCTAATAGTGCACTCCGGAGTGCTATGAAGCAGGCGTGCGAGGAGCGGGAGATTGATTTTTATTATCCGTCACCGATTTTCTGCACAGACAATGCGGCTATGATAGGAGTGGCTGCGTATTATGAGTATAAAAAAGGAACCAGACATGGATGGGATCTGAATGCTGTTCCGAATCTGAAGTTGGGAGAACGGTAATTATGGAGAAGAAGCATTGCGCGGCGATTGTCCTTGCAGGAGGGCAGGGAAAAAGAATGGGAACGAAGATACAGAAACAATATCTGGATATTAGCGGGAAACCGTTGATATATTATTCTTTGCATGTTTTTGAACAGTCCCAGATCATTGATGAGGTAATATTGGTAGTTGGCAGTGGAGAGATAGAATATGTGCAGGAGAATATTGTAGATTTTTACCATTTTAACAAAGTAAGCCGTATTGTAGAGGGGGGAAAGGAAAGATACGATTCTGTCTGGAATGGGCTTCAGATACTAAAAGAGCGCCGGAAATCCGAGAAAGAAGAGAGTTTCGTATTTATTCATGACTGTGCGAGGCCTTTCGTAAATGAAGAAATGTTAGAGAGGGCTTACGAGGGGGTAGAAAAGTACCGTGCGTGTGTGGTCGGCGTCCCGAGTAAAGATACGGTGAAATTATCCGACAGAAACGGATTCGCGGCAAGTACGCCAGAACGAGATCGTGTTTGGATTGTCCAGACTCCGCAGGTTTTTGAAAGTTCGTTGATTATAGAAGCGTATTCACGGATGATGAAGGAAGAACATATTCAGGTGACAGACGATGCAATGGCAGTAGAACAGCAGATGCATGTCCCGGTGAAGCTGGTTATGGGTTCTTATGAAAACATAAAGATTACGACAGCCGGGGATTTGGATATTGCAGAAATATTTGTGAAAAAATATAAATTCTTGTAAATAAGTTATTGACGAAAGGATTTCTGTGTGCTAAAATAACGATTGCCGTCGACGATGGCGGTTGATTTTAATAATGTGGAGAGGTATCGAAGTGGTCATAACGAGGCGGTCTTGAAAACCGTTTGTCCGAGAGGGCGCGTGGGTTCGAATCCCACCCTCTCCGCTTCCGAAAAAAAACTACCAGGTAGTGAGGGTAGCTTTTTTTACGGGGAAATAAAGGCAATTTGGAGAAGTACCCAAGCTGGCCGAAGGGGCTCCCCTGGAAAGGGAGTAGGTCGTTAATAGCGGCGCGAGGGTTCAAATCCCTCCTTCTCCGTTGGTGAATATTGGATATTCACCCCAAAAAATATCTGAATTGAAATCGTGAAGCACAAAATATAGTGAAATAGTTTGTCTATTGAGCAAATGTTGCGTGTGTAAAAAACAAGTTAAAGAAATGTGAAAAAACTTTTAAAAAGTACTTGACACGAGGAAGATGAAATGATATTATGTTTGAGCTGACTCAGTGAGACAGCAAAACGGAACCTTGATAACTGAACAATAGACAACGACCCTGAAAATTCTAAAAAGAGAAAATTCAGAGAACAGCTAAGAACTGCGCGAATGAAGCTGAGATTTAAAAAGCTTGCTTTTTGAAATCGAAGCAAATGAGCATTGGCGAAGCCAAGATGA
>NZ_JAOQJU010000059.1:0-673 GCF_025567385.1 Dorea acetigenes | reverse complement strand
CCGCACTGTCCCTGAAGATACCGTATGTCCCCTCTGCGGTGCTCCGCATGAGTACCTCTATGATAACTCCGGTGGTCGCGGTCAGTTCAAATGCAAGATCTGCGGTCAAACCTTTGTCAACGGTGAGAAAGTAGCGACTCCTCTAAAACTCCAGTGCCCCTACTGCGGCCATGCCCTGCAGCCGGTCAAAGACCGTAAACATTTCCGTGTCCACAAATGCGTCAATGACAACTGCTCCTATTACAAACGGAACCTGAAAAAGCTTCCAAAATCAGAATACTGGAAGTACAAGCTGCGGTATCTCTACCGGGAGTTCTCCGTGAACTTCTTCGATATGGATCTGAATCAGCTCCCCAAATGGGCAACCTTTTTCAAGTATAAAAAGAACAATGCCTATATTATGGGATTATGCCTCACCTACCGGGTGAACCTCAAGCTGTCTCTCCGCCAAACTGTACAAGCCCTGAAAGAAATCCATGGAATTGAAATCTCACACACCATGGTAAACAACTATGCCAAAACTGCTGCTGTCCTCATACGGCCTTTCGTGGATTCCTATGACTACAATCCTTCCCATGAACTGGCTGCCCAACAGTTTAAGCTCGAAAAGGATTGGGACGTCTTCATCACCCAGGTCATCGGTCTTACAAATGACGATGAAGTGTCGAAAAAA
>NZ_JAOQJU010000058.1:0-726 GCF_025567385.1 Dorea acetigenes | reverse complement strand
ACGACAGCAATACTATGATTCCCTGAAAGAAGCAGCATAGGGTACAAAATCCTTGAGGAAAATGTGTCAACTAATCTTGACAAAATCAGACTACACATTGTTCCAACAGATAAACTTGCTTGTAGTTCAGTTCCTTGTGAGCTTCGCCATACTGTTTGACATACTCTAAGGATAACGCCACATCTGAAATCTGGTCGGCACTCATGCGTGAGCTTGCGTCAGCTCTGGTCTTGTAGCCATTCTTAAAATCTGTATTGATGTCAATACAATATGCAGTTTCGCCCTCGACTTTCATATAGCCCTCATTGAATGTCGAACCGATAGAACCGTCATTCATTACTTTTTCAATGATACCGACACGCTCTGCACTTTCCGTCCAGTATTGCTTACTTTCTGCATGGACGGGTGTAGTCGGTAAAGCAGTAACGACAGTTGCAAGAGCTAAGAAGCCCGTACACAATCGTTTCCATGTCTTTTTCATAAATCTAATGCTCCTTTCATTTTGGGTAAAAAAATAGACGCTCATTTCTGAACGTCTACATTACTGAAAGGCTTGTCCTCTCACACATATTCTATTTTAATAGGTACAACAGTTGCCTTTCTCCTTGTATTTTCGTTGTTTTCATCACTTGCGTTATGATTTTGTCAAGATTAGTTGACACATTTTCCTCAAGGATTTTGTACCCTATGCTGCTTCTTTCAGGGAATCATAGTATTGCTGTCGTT
>NZ_JAOQJU010000057.1:0-1207 GCF_025567385.1 Dorea acetigenes | reverse complement strand
TTTACAGTCTGTCACTTTCCATCCATACAGCCCCTGCTCGCAGCCATAAAGAACCCCCTCCATAACCGCATTTTGGAACGATTGATTTAAATATCCAAGTGAAACTCTGCTTTCATACTGCACTCCGCTTCCAATAGGGAGCGGCTCTATGGACAACCCGACAGAAGCCCAGAAAGGATTTGGCGGGACTTCTATGTGGATGGTATATTCTGCTTTTCTAAGCGGTCTTTCCATATATATAACAGTAGGCTCTTTTATTTCTGCCTCCACATGATATTTTTCCTCAAGGATGGCACAAATGACTTCCATCTGCACATTCCCCAAAAAAGAAAGTATAATCTCATGCGTTGTAGTATCCACATAATATTTTAAAAGAGGGTCGCCATCTGAAATTTCTGTAAGTGCCCCAAGCAATATTTCCCGCTGTTCAGGTTTCTTTACTGCAATCGTTGTTTGGAGCATAGGGAGAGGATTTTCAATAAATTTTCTCTGCGGCAACAGCATTTCGTTCCCCAAAATACTGTTTAGCTGCAAAACATCATTTGGTAAAATTACAATATCACCAGAGCAGGCTGTATCGGATGGATATAATTCACCGTTTGTCGGAACACACATCTCTGTGATTTTTATTTTCTCTTTTTCAGATATTCTAATAACATCCCTCAAATGCAATGTTCCGCTATATATACGCACATAAACAAAACGCCGCCTTTTCTCTGAATATTCAATCTTAAAAACCTGCCCGCATAATTCAGATTGACCTTCAGGCGTTGATGAATAAAATTTACTGGCAATCACTTCTATAAGCTGCCGAATCCCCAGATTGTTTTTAGCGCTTCCGTGATAAACGGGAAATAACGTTCCGTTTTGGAATCTCCTGTTTTCTTCCTGTTCCAGTTCTGACATTTTAAACGGTTTCCCTGACATATATTTCTCTAATAGTTCATCGTTTCCCATAATTACCGCATCCCACTGTTCCATATCGTCATTGTCCGTTACATTTATATGGGGATGCTGCCCAACCTTTTGCTTCACTATAATTTCCGAAGAAAGCTTTGCTTTCATTTCCCGATATACCATTGGCAAATCAATCCCCTCTTGGTCAATTTTATTGATGAAAAAGATTGTCGGAATCTTCATTGTCTGTAGTGCATGAAACAGTATACGGGTCTGTGCCTGTATGCCATCCTTTGCAGAAACTAATAAT
>NZ_JAOQJU010000056.1:0-1424 GCF_025567385.1 Dorea acetigenes | reverse complement strand
GAATATGAAACAAAATTCCCGGATGTACCGGATGGACAGTTCTATTCAAAGGCAGTCATCTGGGCGGCTGAAGCGGAGGTTGTTACGGGTTATACAGATTCCGGATACTTTGGAACGAACGATCCGATTACCCGTGAGCAGATGGTAACGATGATGTACCGTTACGCGGACCATATGGGATATGAATCTGAAGAATCGGCAGATATCAGTAAATTTACGGATGCTGATAAAGTGACGGAATTCGCAGAAGCGGCAATGAAGTGGGCAGTAGGAAATGGAATCATTGAAGGAAAAGAAAATACAGATGGTTCCTATCGTCTTGATCCGCAGGGCAATACAAGCCGTGCAGAATGCTCGATTATTATCCAGAGATTTATGGAGACATTCGGCGAGTAAGCAAAGATAGAAACGACAAAATCAGAAGAAGGCGTAACCCATGTGAATGGGTTACACCTTCTTTTGTTGTGTAAAAAAATGGCAAAAGTATTTACATAATGAGAAACATGTGTTATTATGTCTACAAGTCAGGGGCGGATTTCTTTTGCTCACAGCTATCATAGCCGAAAGGCATCTCATTTTCGGATCTTTGAATCGAAGAAATAACCCGATAATGAACAAAATTATAACGATACCAAGGAGGAAAATTTATGGGTAAACAGATTACGATGCAAGAAATTTTAGGGAAAGAGAAGACACGGGAGGAGGTGCTGTGGGAGGTTAACAGAAATCCGGCGGTTTATGCTCTGTTCAGGGATATGGATAATGAGACATTTCGGGAACACTTTATACAATTCTGTATGGGAGTCCGTGGTGTTAAGATGACCTATGATTCATTTTTTAAATACATTTTTGATGCGGAAGTACATCCGGAGCGCCTTTCCAGGATGCTGTCGCAGATTATTGGAAGACCGCTCAAAGTAAAGCGGATGCTTCCGGTAGAACATCGGCGTATATCGGAGCAAGGGAGTCTTCTGGCATTGGATATTATTGTGGAGTTTGAGACGGGAGAATTGGCAGATGTAGAGATTCAAAAAATCGGATATTACTTTCCGGGGCAGCGTATGTCTTGCTATTCAAGTGATATGGTGATGCGGCAGTATGAGCGGCGGCGGCGCGCCAAGGGGAAGGCCTTTACCTACTGTGATATGCAGAAGGTTTACACCATTGTGCTGATGGAAGAGAGCGCAAAAGAAGTGAAAGAGATGGAGGATTGTTATCTGCACCGGGGAGGGTTTGAGTTTGACACGGGTTTGAAAATGGAATTTTTGCAGGAATTTTATATCATAGCTCTTGATAATTTTTTTAAAATAAAGGATAATAAAGACGATACAAAAAAGATGAGTGAGCTGGAGGCATGGCTGTATTTTATAGGGTCAGATAAGCCGGAGCATATTCTGCGGGTGGTGGAACAATATCCATGGTTT
>NZ_JAOQJU010000055.1:746-1848 GCF_025567385.1 Dorea acetigenes | reverse complement strand
AGCTTGACAAATAAAGGGTTAAGGAATATAATTAGATTCAGTATTATACAAGGAGTTAATAAATATGCGGCAAGGTATTCTTAAATAAACTGTCAATTTGATAGTGGGAACAAAAAGTAGCAGTCCCGTTTCACTTTTAATATGGGGCTTAGTTTTTTGTACCCAGTTTAAGAATACTTTTATCATGTAATTTTATATGCCCGAAAACATATAAGTGTTTTGGGGCTATTGGAGTTATTTACCCAGTGATAGGAGTATTTATCACTGGGTATTTTTATGCCCTTTTTTGGGTGTTGATAGGAGGAAAATCACATGAAAATAATTAACTTAGGCATTCTGGCTCACGTTGACGCAGGAAAGACAACATTAACGGAGAGTTTATTGTATACCAGTGGTGCAATTGCAGAACCAGGGAGCGTAGATAAAGGCACAACAAGGACAGATACAATGAATTTGGAGCGTCAAAGGGGAATCACTATCCAGACAGCAGTGACATCTTTTCAGTGGGAGGATGTAAAAGTCAACATTATAGATACGCCAGGCCATATGGATTTTTTGGCGGAAGTATACCGTTCTTTATCCGTATTAGACGGAGCAGTATTATTAGTTTCTGCAAAGGATGGCATACAGGCACAGACCCGTATACTGTTTCATGCACTACAGACAATGAAGATTCCGACAATTTTTTTCATCAATAAAATTGACCAAGAGGGGATTGATTTGCCAATGGTATATCAAGAAATGAAAGCAAAGCTTTCTTCGGAAATTATAGTGAAGCAAAAGGTTGGGCAGCATCCTCATATAAATGTAACGGACAATGACGATATGGAACAGTGGGATGCGGTAATTATGGGAAACGATGAACTATTAGAGAAATATATGTCAGGGAAACCGTTTAAAATGTCAGAACTGGAACAGGAAGAAAACAGGAGATTCCAAAACGGAACGTTATTTCCCGTTTATCACGGAAGCGCTAAAAACAATCTGGGGATTCGGCAGCTTATAGAAGTGATTGCCAGTAAGTTTTATTCATCAACGCCTGAAGGTCAATCTGAACTATGCGGGCAGGTTTTTAAGATTGAATATTCAGAGAAAAGGCGGC
>NZ_JAOQJU010000055.1:0-449 GCF_025567385.1 Dorea acetigenes | reverse complement strand
CGATTGCAGCAAAGAAATCTGAACAGCGGGAAATATTGCTTGGGGCACTTACAGAAATTTCAGATGGCGACCCTCTTTTAAAATATTATGTGGATACTACAACGCATGAGATTATACTTTCTTTTTTGGGGAATGTGCAGATGGAAGTCATTTGTGCCATCCTTGAGGAAAAATATCATGTGGAGGCAGAAATAAAAGAGCCTACTGTTATATATATGGAAAGACCGCTTAGAAAAGCAGAATATACCATCCACATAGAAGTCCCGCCAAATCCTTTCTGGGCTTCTATCGGGTTGTCCATAGAGCCGCTCCCTATTGGAAGTGGAGTGCAGTATGAAAGCAGAGTTTCACTTGGATATTTAAACCAATCGTTCCAAAATGCGGTTATGGAGGGGGTTCTTTATGGCTGCGAGCAGGGGCTGTATGGATGGAAAGTGACAGACTGTAAA
>NZ_JAOQJU010000054.1:0-1879 GCF_025567385.1 Dorea acetigenes | reverse complement strand
GGTAGTGTCAAAAACTACCTGTTTTTTTGTACTAAAATCTAATAAAAACCTTGATTTTTAGGGAAATCTGCAATAAAAAGAGCATTGACCTCCTTTTTCGTGTATAATGAGTTCACCACAAATCCATTACCTCGAAAGGAGCCAATGCTCATGGACATTATACAATACTTACTCTCTGTAATTCAATATCTTTACCAGCAAAACTGCTGGCTGATCAACTTCATCTGCAGATATGTCCCCCTCAAGCAATGGGCTTTTGATGATTCCCATTCCCCAAAGTACCAAAAGTTCAAAATTGATGAACTCCCTCTGATCACTGACTTCCGTCAGGACTGGACTTATAAGGATCTCATCCCCTACTACGAAAAACGCTATGGCAAAAAGATCCGCCCTGTCAGCCGCCGGTCTGAATGTGATATTCCGGACACCTGCACCTGCCCCCGCTGTGATGCCCCAAAACCCTTTCTGTACAAAAACAATGGGGCCAAGGGACAGCTCCTGTGTAAGATCTGTGATGCAAGATTCTCCCCGCATGAAAGCCGCTTCTCCTCTGTAAAACTGCGCTGTCCTCACTGTGGAAATGCTCTCGTTCCCAAAAAAGACCGGAAACACTTTGTCATCCACAAGTGCGTCAATCCCAAATGCCCCTACTACCTTCACAACCTGAAAAAGGTGGATAAGGAAGACCTCAAAGAGGATTACGGCAAGAACAAATATAAACTCCACTACATCTACCGCGAATTCACGATAGATTTTTTCAGCATGGACTTAAACACCCTTCCAAAGAACGCATCTTCCCTGAAATTCAGTAAGCACAACGCACATGTCATGTCCCTGTGCCTGACCCTCCATATCAATCTCGGGCTGTCCCTGCGCAAAACCTCTCAGGCACTCAAAGATTTGTATAACATCAGTATCTCCCACCAGCAGATCGCCAACTATTGTAAGACCGCTGCCAGCTGCATCAAGCCCTTTGTTGACCAGTATCCTTACGAAAAAGGAGATGTCTTTACTGCCGATGAAACCTACATAAAAATCCGCGGTCTCAAAACATACGTCTGGCTTATCATGAATGCTGCAACCCGTTCCATTATCGGCTACCAGGTATCCGATAATCGTGGTGTCGGCCCATGCATCCTCGCCATGCGCATGGCATTCCGGGGACTTGCCAAGCTGCCCGAAAACTTTAAGTTCATCGCTGACGGTTACAGCGCCTATCCTCTCGCCGCAATGGAATTCGTAAAGAAGTTCGGGAAAGACTTTTCCTTCAAAATCACTCAGGTCATTGGGCTTACCAACGACGATTCTGTTTCTACAGAACACCGCCCATTCAAGCAGATGATTGAGCGGCTCAACCGCACCTATAAGGCTTCTTACCGTCACACAAACGGCTTTGATAACATCGACGGCGCTAATTATGACCTTGCCCTCTGGGTTGCATACTACAACTTTCTCAGACCCCATAAACACAAGAAATATAAAGTCCTCAACGAAGTAGAAATGCTGCAGGGTGCTGACAACATGCCCGGCAAGTGGCAGCTTCTCATCTTCCTCGGTCAGCAGACCATCCTGAAGCAACAGCACGGCGAAGCCGCTAACTGTTCTTAGATTCTGAGCCGGAAGGGAAAACAGCCACCGGAAGCACGGCTTCCGGCTTTGCCATTGATGGCACGCCAAAACAATGCTACAATGCTGTGGATCAGACGGAGAAAACTAACTGTTCTTGAGTTCTTCGCCGTCGGTAGGACGTTCAGAGCATTGTTTTGGTGCGCCGTCAAGGGTGGCGTACACTGCCAATCACTAACATATCTGCAATTTTCAAGGTTCATCTGAGCCTATTTTTTTAACTCAGTTTTTTCATAGATTACTTGACACTACC
>NZ_JAOQJU010000053.1:0-2675 GCF_025567385.1 Dorea acetigenes | reverse complement strand
GCTCTTTTTATTGCAGATTTCCCTAAAAATCAAGGTTTTTATTAGATTTTAGTACAAAAAAACAGGTAGTTTTTGACACTACCTAGAAAAATAAGGAGGACTTGATTATGAAAAATGTGATTGTCAAAACACAGGCTTTAAAAAAATACTACCAAACAGGGAATCAGACCGTAAGAGCATTAGATGGTGTGGATTTTGAGGTTGCTGAACGAGAATTTGTTTCTATCGTCGGAAAATCTGGTAGTGGAAAAAGTACGCTTCTACACATGATTGGTGGATTAGATACGCCCAGCAGTGGAACTGTTATTGTTGATGGACTAAATCTTGAAACACTAAATTCGGAACAACTTGCTCTTTTCAGAAGAAGAAAAGTAGGATTTATTTTTCAACAGTATAATCTAATACCCGACTTGAATGTGTATGATAATATTATTTTTCCTCTTGAGTTAGATGGTACGCAAATTGATAAAGATTTTATTCAGGAACTATTGGAAACATTAAATATCTCGGATAAACAAGAAATGCTCCCTGCAATGTTGTCTGGTGGAGAACAACAGCGTGTAGCGATTATACGAGCTTTAGCAACAAAACCTGCGATTATCCTTGCAGATGAGCCAACAGGAAATCTTGATACTTCTACCAGTCATGATGTAATCGGATTATTGAAAATGTTAAGTAGACAATATCAACAAACATTGATTGTAATTACACATGATAATGATATTGCACAAATGGCGGACAGAATTGTTCAGATTGAGGACGGAAAAATATCAACTAAAGGAAGTGATTTCCATGTTAGCGAATAATAATGAGGCAATCATCAATAAACTTGCAAAAAACAGCGTTAAAACAAATAAGAAGCAATATGCAATTTTGTTTTTCACAATAATATTATCTGCATTTATGCTTTTCTGTGTATTTACAATCGGTATGACTTATCTGGATTCGAGTAGATTGCAGAACACACGCTTAAATGGAGCTGAATATGATATTCTAACTATGAACGGTTTTACATCAGAGCAACTTAATACTTTACGGCAAAACGAGAATATACGGAGCGTAGGTATAGAATCCTATGCTGGATTTATCCAAAGTACAGAATACGATAAGACTGTTGAGATTGGATTGTTATGGTGTGATGAAGTATTCTGGGATAATTTGATGTCGTCTGCCAGAACAAAATTAGATGGACACTATCCGCAAAATAAAAATGAATTGATGGTTACAAAAGATATTTTGAAAACCTGTGGAAATGAAAATCTGTCTGTCGGAGATAGTCTTATTTTAACTTATGAGAATAATACAGGTGTTTATACAGACGAATTTATTATCAGTGGTATATGGGATGGTTATGGAGATACATCTGCTGGATTTGTGTCAAAAGCCTTTTATGACGAAACGGGCTATGATTTAAAAAATGATGGTATTCTTTGCATAAAACTGAATCGTAACTATGTTTTTCCAGCTACAATACAATCCATAGAAAAATCTTTAGATTTCTCAGACAGGCAAATTTTTGCACCGACAGGTTATATCGAAAATTCTTTTAAATTATTGCTTGGTATATGCGGTCTGGCTCTTGTTATATGTTTAAGTGCCTACCTTCTGATTTACAATATTTTGTATCTGTCTGTTTCAGGAAAGATACGATATTATGGATTGCTTCAATCTCTGGGTATGACAAAGAAACAGCTTGTTCATTTCATAATTAAGCAGATGATACTTGTCGGAATATTAGGTATATTTATAGGAAATTTGTTGGGTATTATTTTATGTATGAAATTAGTTCCTTATATTCTCGGAATATTAGGTATATCGACTGGGAATATGACATTGCAGTTTAATCCAGTGATTTTAATTGTAAGTATTGTTGTTACTATTTTTTCTATTCTTCTGGGAATGAAAAAGCCGATTCAAATTGCAATAAAGGTTACACCAGTAGAAGCTGCAAAATATAGAGAATGTATATCGAATGGTAAAAGATATAAAAAGAGAAAAGGAGCTTTCTTCTGGAGAATGGCATTTGAGCAATTTAAGAAAGATAAAAAGAAAACAGTTGTTGTCTTACTATCGTTGGCAACAAGTTTATCTGTATTTTATTGCCTTACAACGATTATAAGTAGTCAGGGAGAAAGAACGGTACTGCCTAACTACTGGAATGCCGATTTTGTTGTTCAAAACCAGACACAAACCACGGAGGATATAAATTCTCTTAAACCAGCTATATCTGATTCTTTTGTTGAAGAAATAAGAAAGATGGACGGAATTAAAGACTTACATCTTGTAGAGGGAACACCTATTATTTTCCCATATGTGTTAAACAGTTTTTCTGATATGTGGATAACAAATTATATAGACAGAACACCATATTTATCTTCTGAAGATGTTAAATCAGATTATAAAACGAATCCATCAAACTATTATGGTATGCTAATCGGTATTGATGAAGAACAATTTGATTATGTAAATCAATCACTGGATACTCCTATTGATAAACAAGATTTTCTGAATGGAAAAAGTTGTATTGTGCAATTTGAAGGCTCTGAAATTCCAAAAGAATATTTAAATCAGCGAGTTCTCTTTAATGGTAGTGTCAAGTAATCTATGAAAAAACTGAGTTAAAAAAATAGGCTCAGATGAACCTTGAAAATTGCAGATATGTTAGTGATTGGCAG
>NZ_JAOQJU010000052.1:0-3211 GCF_025567385.1 Dorea acetigenes | reverse complement strand
TGCATATTCCGCAAGAACTGCGCATCCGTTCCAGAGGAACGGAGCGCCATTCCGCTTCAAACTGAGCAAAGCTCAGCAGGTTGATTAATTACTATTGGTTATTCTGCGATCCCTGCCAGGAAATTCAAGGCGATATGCCTTAGATGTCATTCGACTTAAGCAGGCATCTGCGTAGGTGGAATCCCCAAAAAGCTGATACCATCCGGATACTGGAATCTGTGAGATAATAATAGTTGCCTTGCGGCAGTCTCTGGACTCGATGATTTCAAATAAATCGCGGCATTTCTCGATGTCCAGATCCATTAAGCCGAAATCATCTATCACCATGAGATCATAAGCTGCCATTTCATTCGAATACTCAAAGTAAGTACCTTCCTGCCTGGCATGATCTGATTCCTTTAAGAGTGTGTTCGCACGTATGTATTTAACAGTACGGTTCTGATGCATTGCTGTGATACATAAGGCGCAGGCGATGTGCGTTTTCCCAGCACCGGCCCCTCCGGTCATCAGCAGGTTATTCGGCTCATCGATCCAATCACACTTGGCCAGAAGTTCTATGACGTGTGTATTCAGCTGACGTTCTGGATCATAGATTGAACTGTCAAGATCAGCTGCAGGATATTTCAGGGTCGCTTTCTTCATGAGACGTTTAAACTTTTTACTCTCACGCTGATCCCACTCCTGATTTACAATAGCAGCAAAGCGGACTTCAAATGGTTCGAGACCTGTGTTTGGTTCCAGCAGCTGCTTTTCAAATGCTTCAGCCATACCGGACATGCGAAGTTTATACAGCCGATCCATGAGTATGTTCTGTTCCTTTGTGAGTTTATCGTTATAAAGATAGTCTTTTAATCTGTATGCCATAGTACATCACCCTTACTTATAGTAGTCCTTTCCTCTGATATTTTCATGATTGGGCAGTGTTCCTGGTGAATGCTCGGGGAGTTCCTTCACATCCATCTTTTTCAGCATCTGCTTGAAGGTAAAATACTTACAGGAATTGATCTCTATACATTTACGGGCAACTTCTTCAGCAGCACCTTTCGGGATTGTTTTTACTTTATGCAGGATACCTGCACAGGCATTATAGGACTGCTCTTCATGTTTTGATGATTTAAGGAGTCTGTCAATCAGTTCTGACATCGCAGGACCAATGGCAGAAGCCCAGCGGCGGTAATAATTACCATCCTTTGAATTGACTTCTTTGTAATAAAGGTGTTCTGGCGGCATATGTTCATCTACCGTGATATACAGCGGAAACTCTCTATAAGACCGCTTATGTGTACAGATCAGCCGATTATACTGATCACAGATCCTGATCTCTGAAGCGGTTGCCTTCAGGATTGCAGGCTTGCCACAGTAAGAGTACAATACGGAGTAGTAGTGGCCGTCATACTCGATGTGGTAGTTGTTGGGAACTTTTAGGACCGCTTTATAGTCGCAAGCCGTGTAACATCCGCCTGGCAGTGGTTTCATACATGGTTTGTCATACTTTTCGAAAGCATCCTGTCTTGAGAAGTCCTTGCCTTGAAAAGATCGTTTATTGAGGACTGCTACTATTTTTTTGATTTCAGCATTCAGGTCTTCAAATGATACATATATCTTTTCTTTCAGTTTCTCAACCAGGTGTATTTCAAGATAACGTACATGATTTTCAACTGTAGGCTTGCCTTTCGGCTTTCTAGCGGGTGGTGGAAGAACTATAGTTTCATAGAAATCTTCCAGATCTGCAAAGGTAGACTGCAGGATAAGTTCATCCTTTGTGTGCTTGGTTACAGCAGTTCGCAGGTTATCGGGCACAAAGTATTTCGTAACAGCACCATAAAATGAAACAGCATGGGCACAGCCTTCTATAAAACATGGGAGCTTCTCATTTGGAAAAGCTTCTGCATAGATCAGACTGCTGACTCCAAGAGTGGTCGCAAAGATATGGACTTTTTTGATCTCGCCCGTTTCGGTATCTGTTAACAGTTCCGGCTGATCACCGACCCAGTCGATATACATCTTTTCACCCGGGATTCGGTTTACGGCCATTGATACCTTCTGGCCACCATAGTTTTCTGCTATGAATCGGTTGAAGTATTCGTAAAACTGTGACTTCTCATAACCATCAGGATTCTTTTCTTTATAATCCAGCCAACAGAACGAAATGTTCATGCGGCTCCCTGGTGCATGAATTCTGTCATAGTAATACTGGAAATCTGGAAGTGGGACATCTTTCCTCTGTAGATTTTTCTGCGGATAGAAAAGGTTCTCAACTTCCTTAGGTGCCATCATTCGGAGTTCCTCGATTGGGATTCCGTTGGCATGGTATCGGCTCATGATCAGATTTAATGTACCTGAGCCAATCTTGTAACGGTCCATAACGGACCTGGTCTGGCATCCATTCAAACGCATCTGGACGGAGCCGATAATCGTGTTGTAGTCTTGCATAGTTATGCCTCCTTTCGCAATCATTTGATGACTACGAAAGAACTATAACACGTTGAAAACTTATTGATCAGCTGAAGCGGAAACGCGTTCAGTTACATCCGGAAAGACTGATCAGCTCTTAGCGGAATGCGTGGTCAGATGAGCCGGAATTTGCACGTAGAGCATATTACTCTTCGAATTAATTTTGATTTATCGTCCTTTATTATAACGACATTCTTTTCATAATTCAATAAGAATTACATCTTTTGCCCTTATTCCTGACAAAACGGTATCTATTACAGGGTTATTTCATCAAAATTACTATATTTACAAATCGTAAAAGGGAATTTTCTTCCCGTTTTTTTCCAAAAACAAACAAAAAATCTAATTATCCACGTCTGTTTTTCAATGAGTAATATGCTCTACGACAAAAAAGGAGCTATCGCCTACAGCAGAAGTCTTTTCCTGCTCTAAGTGATAGCTCCTCAACTCTTAAACTAACATACAGATTTTCCAGTTTCTATCAAACTGTCAATATCCGCATATGCATTTTCAATGGCTTCCGTATGGTAATGCCAATAGTTGTCATATATTTTCTGTATAATACCACATTTTTCCCATTCATTCAAAACATCCCTGGTTTTTTTATTTTTATAGAACGCATAATATTCCAATAAATACATAAAAAACTTCATTTCCTCTGTCACACTATTCACTCCTCGTATAATAAGTTTGTAAGCAAGAAAACAGCTTGCAGACTTATTCTTTTTTGATTAGACAGAAGGATAATTCTAAACAT
>NZ_JAOQJU010000051.1:0-3716 GCF_025567385.1 Dorea acetigenes | reverse complement strand
GCATCGTAGAACCAGTCGCTTTCTACTACGTCTACGTATGGAAGCTTCGGAGCAACCGCTGCTTCTTTCACCGTAACCTTAAAGGTCGCTGTCTTTCCTTCGTATGTTACCGTTACTGTCTGCTCTCCGGTCTTAGCCTTATCATAGCCGCTTACTTCGTAGCCTTCTGTGATTTCTTTTTCTGTATCATCAGAATACTTCGCAACTACCTTCATTCCTGCAAGGTCAAGCTCGTCTCCTACCGTGTACTCCGTCTTCGTCGGTGCTGTTACCGTAATGGATTCCAGAGTAACAGGTTTTTCCGCTTCTTTCACAGTTACCTTGAAGGTCGCTGTCTTTCCTTCGTATGTTACCGTTACTGTCTGCTCTCCGGTCTTAGCCTTATCATAGCCGCTTACTTCGTAGCCTTCTGTGATTTCTTTTTCTGTATCATCAGAATACTTCGCAACTACCTTCATTCCTGCAAGGTCAAGCTCGTCTCCTACCGTGTACTCCGTCTTCGTCGGTGCTGTTACCGTAATGGATTCCAGAGTAACAGGTTTTTCCGCTTCTTTCACAGTTACCTTGAAAGTCGCTGTCTTTCCTTCATATGTTACCGTTACTGTCTGCTCGCCGACCTTTGTCTTATCATAGCCGCTTACTTCGTAGCCTTCTGTGATTTCTTTTTCTGTATCATCAGAATACTTCGCAACTACCTTCATTCCTGCAAGGTCAAGCTCGTCTCCTACCGTGTACTCCGTCTTCGTCGGTGCTGTTACCGTAATGGATTCCAGAGTAACAGGTTTTTCCGCTTCTTTCACAGTTACCTTGAAAGTCGCTGTCTTTCCTTCGTACGTTACCGTTACTGTCTGTTCGCCGGCCTTAGTCTTGTCATAGCCGCTTACTTCGCAATTCTCTATTGCAACATCCTCTGTATTATCATCACTATAGTTAGCGGTCACTTTCATTCCTGCAAGTTCAAGGTCTTCTCCCACCGTGTATTCCGTCTTTGTCGGAGGTGTTACAGTAATGTCAACCAATACGATGTTCTCAACTAAACCTTCCGTTGCCTTTGCAAGATTGTCCACTGCATCATCTACCTGCTTCTGTGTTGCTTCATCACTCGCATAAGCTAATTTCGCTGCTGTAAGAGCCGCCTGATATGCCTCCCAACTAACAGGTGTATACTTATCTTCTTC
Source organism: Dorea acetigenes (assembly GCF_025567385.1). NCBI lineage: Bacteria > Bacillati > Bacillota > Clostridia > Lachnospirales > Lachnospiraceae > Dorea > Dorea acetigenes. The sequence continues at coordinate 2,538 of NZ_JAOQJU010000051.1, read as the reverse complement.
CGAATCATTAATAGCTCCATCAATGGCTGCCTTCAATGCATCTTTTTCTACATATTTCAGCGCCTCTGCTGCAATCTCATCTGCCGTCATAACACGGCTTACAATCTTATAATTGTCAATTAGACCGGTCATATACTCTCCGCTCTTCCAGGTAGACTTACCAATGTAGAGAATACTGCTGTCTCCCAGTAATTCAGGAATTGATACGATACTTTCTTTCCTTCCCGCTTCCACGCCGTTTACATAGAGAATCGTCTCATCCTCTGCATAGACAACGGTGATATAGGACCACTTATTCTCACCTGCCGCATAGTCCGGTGAAACAGGTCTGTCCTGCGCATTACTATTGAAACGCTGTGCCGCTATCGTGCCATTATTGTCAAAGATTCCCAAATATTTCTCGCTCATGTACAGCTGCTCGTTTGCATTCGGGGCTGCAAAGAATCCCCAGTTGGTTGCGCTTTGTCCCGGATTGATCTGGAAGGATACGGTCATCTCTTCCACACCTGTCAACAGGCTTGTGCCGTCTTTTGCTGTTACATTCAGGAACTGGCTGGTTCCATCCAGTTTCAATGCTTTTCCTGTACCATGGTCAACCAGTGTATAAGTACCGGATGCCTTTGCGTTGCCGCCGTCAAATGCTTCACCTTCTGCCGGAGCTGCATCAAAGTTAAAGTCTGCCAGGACTTCCGGAACCTCCGGTTTCACTGTTTCATCATATGCTTTCAGCAGGTTATTATACTCCTCAGATGTAATCGGCATAACCGTTCCGTGGCTTGCATCCGGATTCGGCATGGAGTAAATACTTGTTCCATTAACAGATACGGATTTGCTAGTTCCAAGTACATTAAACCATCCGTCGCTTAAGTTGGTGGAAAGTCCCGGGAAGATGGTAACACCCGTCTTATCTGCCATCAGGCAGTAAACATCATCGCCTTCCAGCGTAAAGCCTTTCAGTCCCGCAACCTTCTTTGCGTTCTCCACGTCATCCGTATTGATCTTGAAGATACAGCCGCCCTCAATCTGTCCACCGCTTACAGCCAGGGAATTATTAGAAACAATCTCCCATTTTGTCGCTGTCAGAGACTTACTTCTCTCACAGTAAATTCTCTTGGAAGGTGTTCCATAGACGTTCGTATTTCCCGCTTCATTCTTCGTATATCTGTAGTAGTATCCGTCATTGCCCTTGATAACAGTGGTATCAATGACAGAACCTGACTCTTCAATCCATACCTTCGTCTCGCCAAATGTATGGAAATCTCTTGTTGTGGTATAGTATACTCTCTGCTTTGCATAACCATCTGTAGAAACCTTGGATGCCCAGAAGACTACATACTGCTCTGTCTCATCATCCCAGTATGCTTCCGGCGCCCAGGTACAGNNNTGTCCGGGATACCAGGTTCCGTCCTGTGTCAGTCCTGCTACCGTAAGGTCTGTCGCAATAAGATAGAACTTATCTCCCTCATGGGAACGGAATACGAATGGGTCGCGGATTCCGTGGGTTCCCACTCTGGACTCCAGCACATACTGGCTTTTGTTCAGAGACTGGAAATTCAGTCCGTCTTCACTGACACCAAAATAGACTCTCTCGTCCTTGGTGCTGGTGTACGGGAAGTATGCGAATAAATAATCTGTGGTTACCACTTCCTCCGCCGCTTTGCGCACGTGACATACGATTTCCTTTGTCTCTACTGCTTCGCCTTTGGTAATGGTCGCCGTCAGGGTTACATCTGTAGCCACTGCCGGGCGGTTTACCTTACCCGCAAGGACACTGCCTTCATCCTTGGTACTGATAATAGATTCGTCAGAAGAGCTCCATGTGATTACAGAGCCGTATTCTCCCGTTGTAGGAAGCGTCAGGTTCCCTGCCACATCGTCAGAATTGACAACCGTAAGCGCCTTCGCATCTGCCTTGGCAAGGTCTGCGTCTGTCGCGCTTCCCTTCACAACAAAGGTAAGCTGCTTGTCTGCGGATATATCATTTCTTGTAACCGTCGCTGTCATAACAACCGTTGTATCTACCACACCCGGCGTTACCTTACCGTCATTGGAAATGATATCTTCATTGCTGCTCACCCATTTGGTAATCTGCGCATCATTCTTCTTCTCGCCAATCGTTGTTGTCGTCGGAAGAACCAGATCTGACGTCACTTCCTCTGCAGAAGCATTGGTTCCCAGGCAGTCTTCTTCCGTCAGATTAATATCAGCAGATGTAAAATCACTCTCTGCCAGCCTCTCTAACATGTCAGCCATGTCATCGGACAATGTCTTTACCTCATCTGCATTCAGTTCAGACTCATAGATTCTGAAATCAGCAACCGTTCCCTGGAACTTCGGATCCTGCCCTGTGTAGAAGGACCAGCCCATATAGCCGTCTCTTGCATCGCCTGCTGTCATCAGATCCTGAAGTGTAAAGTTGCCTGCATTTCCTGTGCTTAAGTCTGCCTCTGCCTGCTTCACGCCATCTTTATAGAAGGTAAACTTGCCGCCATCCTTATAAGTAACGGTAATATTCTGCCATACGCCTGCATCCAGGGC
>NZ_JAOQJU010000050.1:0-4942 GCF_025567385.1 Dorea acetigenes | reverse complement strand
GAAGGTTCTTCCGATAATCCTGTAATTATCAATCTCCGCTGTCGCATATTCTCCAGTTTTCCAGGTAGAATAACCAATGTAAAGGACACTGTTCTCACCAAGAATGTCAGCCAATGAATATCCGCTTGCTGCTTCTGCAACCTGCTCACCATTGATATACAGAACTGTCTTGTCCTTCAGATAAGAAACCTTTACATCCATCCATGCATTCTCGCCGGTCTCGTAATATGCTACAGACGGTCTTTCTCCGAAGTTATTATAACGCTCTGCATTCACCGTTCCGCTGATATTAACAACGCCAATATAGTGCTCCTGCTGATACTTCTGCTCATTCGTATTCGGAGCTGCAAAGAATCCCCAGTTTGTTGCACTCATTGACGGCTTCATCTGGAAGGATACTTCCACCTCGTCCATGCCCGTCAGAAGACTGCTTCCGTCTTTCTTTGTTACCGTCAGAAACTGACTTGTTCCGTTCAGTTTCAGGGCTTTGCCGTTTCCTTCATGGTCTACTAAAGTATAGGTACCTTTCGCCTCGGCCTCTCCGCCAGTGAAACCTTCTCCTTCAGCCGGTTCTCCGTTAAAGCTAAAGTCTGCCAGAAGCGTCCATCCTTCCGGGATCTCCGGTGTCGCTGCTTCCTTCACAGTTACCTTGAAGGTGTCTGTCTTCCCTTCATATGTTACCGTTACCGTCTGCCCGCCAACCATCTTTGCATCGTAGCCACTTACTTCGCAGTCTTCTATCGCAATGTCCATGGTTGTATCATCACTATAGTTAGCAATTACTTTCATTCCTGCAAGTTCAAGTTTTTCTCCTACCGTATATTCAACCTTCGTCGGAGCTGTAACTGAAATAGACTCTAGGGTGGCAGGTTCAGGCTTATCTGGAACTTCTACAGCATTAAGCAGCTCCGGCATCCCTTCCTTTGTGTCCCAAATTGTCTCATCCCAACTTTTCAGTACACCAGTCACATACGTCTCGGAATCTGTAAATACCGGAATCTCGTTAGAAACAACTGTATCTTTGCTATTGCCAATTGGAATGCCGGCCGCACAAGCTACTGTGTTAAATGTTCCTGCATTCTTTCCAAACAGCATACCTACATATTGTTTTCCTTCCACACTGCTATCCGTATAGGAATTTTTCACATTACCATACTGATTGTTTCTTCCCACCAGACCGCCAGTCACAAATTCACCGCTCACGCTTCCTGTTCCAAAACAGTCCGTAATGTTCTTATCATTAAATCCAACCAAAGACCCTGCCGTTTTGCCCTGTACAGTACAATTTGCATAAGAATTTATAATTTGACAAGTATTTTCAGAACCAGATGCTCCGGAAGCTCCAACAAGACCACCCACATAATTCTTTCCGGTCACAGTACCTGTTGCATATGTATTCTGGATCGTTCCTCTGTCATTATACCCTACAAGACCGCCGACATTCACCGTTCCATTTACTTCTGCCAACGCTCTGCTTTCTCTGACCGTTCCTTTTGCATTAGAACCAATCAGACCTCCGGTACTGTCGTTTCCGATTCCGTTCACTATTCCCTGAGAAGTACAGCCGGTTACAGTACCTGCATTTCTTCCTGCAAGAAGTCCTATTTCGGATCCACCTGTTACTGTACCTTCTACCGCACAACCGGAAATTTTCCCTTTATTATATCCCACAAGAAGACCTGTGTAGATACGTCCGCTCACCTTTCCTTCCAAAATACTGACATTCTTAATCTCTGCCGTCTCTGACGTATATCCAAACAACCCGACACCAATCATACCGCTCGTATTTTCAGATCTCAGACCTGTAATTACATAACCTGCGCCATCAAATGTTCCAGCAAATGGTTCTTCCTCCGTTCCGATAGGATACCATTGTCTATCACTCAAATCAATATTTGCACCAAGTTTATAATTACCGCCCATATTTTTGCTGACTGCCCACAGTTCATCGGCATTGGTAATCACTTCTACATTTTCTGCCTGAACTTCTGGCTTTTCTGCCAGTACATCCTTACTATTTTCTTTTTCCAACGCTTCGTACAGGTAAATTCTTCCATAAGAATATCCGCCGCCGCTAACATTGACAGAATCTCTGTCAAAAGTCAACAATCTGTATACAATCTCTCCCTTTTCATTTTCAGTTGGATACAGCATTGGCCATGGATTGTAGGAATCTGTCACGCCATCAATATTGAGGGACGTATTCTTGGTCATCTCCGGATAATTCAAAACTTCCAGGTTCGTCTAATTTCCATTTACACTTCTTCCGGTAAAAACATAGTATTTGCCGCCAATCTTCTGCTGCAAAACGCCCGTACAAGATGTATCCATATATGCATTGACTTCCTCATATGGTCCCATAAATTCATCTGCATGGAGCAAAGAGACACGGAAGCCCGCAAAACAGGTAGCAATACTCCATTTTCCGTATTCCTCATTATAAATAATGGAAGGATCCTCAAAATTACCTCTCGTTGCCGCCGTACCTGTATAAGACAGCTTATCCACATCAACCGTAATATATGTCTGTTCCCTTGGGTCTGCCGGCATAATACCTGCCCTCAGCATCTTGTCATCACCATGAGAAGAGGTAACTACAATCCACTGATCCTTATCCTCATCATAGCAAAAATCTGACGCATGGTATGCCATATGTATAGTCTCTCCAGGCTTTCGGAAGGTCGTAATATTTTGAAGCTCTAATTCATATGTTTCAAGATCTAATGTATAAATCGCCTGACAACTTGCCGGAAGATCCGTATATCCTCTCAATGTCATGGAAAGCCACATCTTTCCATCCTCTACCATTACTTTTCCATCTTTATAATGGAGAGGTTTTGGATCTGCCTGTCCGTCTCCTCCCGTATAGTAATTACGGAATTCACTGATTTCCAATTCGGAGCCCGGTGACAATGCAGCTTCCATATACGCCTTAAAATCAGGAAATACCTTCTCGTCTCTCATGTCGAAAGTTCCACTTAAGTTTTCCAGCGCCATCTGCGTCGCCTTACCATCCTTCACAATCCAAATACCAAGATACTGACCTGCCCAGTGTGCACGAATAGTATAAGGTGCCTCTACTTTTACTCCTGATGGATAGGGAATAACCTTATTTACAACTACTTTTCCATCCTTCTTTGCCTGAAGGAGATACCCGTCGTCGCTTTCCGGAAAGAGTGCTTCTTCTGTCTCTGCATGCTCTTTTATCGACACGGCAGAATAAACTACAGACTCGCCTGTTCCCAGTTTCCCGCCGAAAGTAGCCTCAAAATTTTTCAATACTTCCGGATCAGACAGATCGAACCATTCACTGACATCAAGATTTGTGATCTGCTTCTCTTCACCGCCTATCACTCTGGACGCCGTTACAATATTTCCATGCAGTGCAAGTCTTAACTTATAGGGGTAGCCTATCGTATCATTGGCAAGAGTAAGATTCGTCTTACTGCTTCCATTTACAATAACCTCCAACGTACAGGTTCCGGCTGCTCTCTGTGTAAGAAAGATTCCGTTTGGTTTAGAGTTATCTGCCGTCTTATCTCTAAATTTTAAAATAGCGCTTGCAGTATATCCAACCTTCGTCTGTCCCTGAATCTCTGCTTCTAGTACAGTATCCTGCTGTAGGGCGCCGACGGCCGCATAAGATTCCCCTCTGTTGCCATTTGCCGTAAAGGTCACAGATTTCTCCGTTTTTACTGCAGTATTATATGGACTTAAATCATGATATACTTCTATCTTCTCAAGAAGCTCCGAATCTTCCATATCCAGGCTGCTCAGTACATTTTCTGTGTCCTCTCCCTCCTGCTCAACTTTTTCTTGCCAGATTTCGGCCTTTCCAAATGTCACACTTTCGCCTGCCGCCAATCTGCCTCCGATGGTATAATCGAATGTATCTAGTACGCTTTTATCCGTAAGATCATAGATTCCACTCAAATCCAGTACACCACTTCCCATTGTAACGCCTTCTTTAATTCTAGTCACATAGACACTGCTTCCTCTAACCTCAACCCGCAGATCATATGGAGCTTTCACACCTTCATTAGAAATCTCTACTCGTTTCTTTGAGACCCCTTCCACAATCACTTCTGCAGATAAAGCTCCATTCGTCTTATTCGCAATAAAAATCCCATGATTCTTTCCCGTAGTTCCCGGATTTTTTAATTTAACAATTGCGTTAGCAGTGTAAGTCGTATTAGTTTGCTCTGAAATTGTTACTTCTATGTAAGAGTTTTGCGTTACCTTTCCTACGTGCAGATAACCCTCTCCAATCCCATTTCCGCCAGATTTTACTTTTACACCATTTTCAACTTTTTCAAACACACCTGCCGGAGCCACTTCACTGGACTGCTTGCGTCCTTCCAGAACCTGCTCGTCCTGCATATCCAGATAATCCGTCCTCTCCGCCACTGCTTCTTTTTCCTCTACAGATGCTTTTTTCAGAGAAATACTGTTATTCTCATCTTTCTCCCATATGATTCCTGCCATTGCTGCACCTTCGTCTGCCGGATTCTGCGCATTTATGGCAAGATCGTACACGGAATATGGTGTCATCTCCCCAAGAAGAATTTTCTGTTGTGCATTTTCTTCCTGGCTGTTCACCATTTTCAGTTTTCCATTTTCATACGCCAATTCATTTTCTTCATTTTCCGCGCCCGCAAGCTCCAGATCCTTTATGGGGATTTCCGAATCAAAGAAATTTCTTCCAGTATAAAATTTCCTGAAATGGAGATCCGACGGCTCCAGACTGTCTTCCGACTCTGCTTTTACCGGCAAAAACGGACATGCCAGCATAAGCGCTAATGACAGCGACAACATTCTTTTCTTACCTTTCATCTTTTTTCCTCCTTACCTTCTGCGGTACTGTAAAGTTTTACAGTCCTATTTTTCTTTAAAACCTTATATTTTCAAGGCATTCATCACTTTTGCAAATAAAAAAGCAATG
>NZ_JAOQJU010000005.1:99686-166290 GCF_025567385.1 Dorea acetigenes | reverse complement strand
GTACCCATCCCGAACACGATGGTTAAGACCCAAGCGGCCGATGGTACTGCACTGGAGACGGTGTGGGAGAGCAGGTGGCCGCCAGGTTAAGAAAGAAGAGAGACAGAAGTCAGAAGGAAGCTTCAGAATCATGAATCTGAAGCGCCAGCCGACTAACGCACGAAAGGGTCGTGCGGAGTCTTCAGGAATAGATACAGGCAAAGATGAGCAACAACTTATCGCCGCCAACCCAATCAGCAGGGCAGTGCTGTTATGATACTACGCTGGTTTTAGGTTTACCAGTGATTAGAGGTTTGAAGGAGATTCAGATTTCTAATGACTGATAAACATCAGTCAAGTGTCTTACATTGCACCTCAAGAACTANCACGCTATAAAACAAAATATTTTCAGGCAGACAGATGCAAGCATCCGCTGCAAAAAATATTTGTTTTGCAATGTACCTTGAAAACCGCATATAAGAAATATCTAAATGATAACTGTTCAGCCGACCATCTCGATTACGACCAAAGGTCTTCATCTCGATGTGGCTGAGCGCCAAATACAGATTTCATCAAATGTCTGAATACAAGCAAGCTTGTACAGACACATGATTCATCTGTGCTTGGCTGAACAGTTAATCAAATCAAGACATCCGAGGTAAATGTTATTTACAGACATTTAACTGAGATTCGAGAAAACGAATAGAAAAAACAAACCTATTACCAACGCATGCAACGCTATGCATGTGTCGATATGGGGACAACCCGTTCCCTGTATCTGTTGGTTATGCTAGAAAGAGCGCAGGGTGGATGCCTTGGCACTAAGAGCCGATGAAAGACGTGATAAGCTGCGAAAAGCTTCGGGGAGGAGCAAATATCCAACGATCCGGAGATCTCTGAATGGGGAAACCCGGCTGAGGAAACCTCAGTCATCCATACGCCAATCCATAACGTATGGAAGGGAACCCGGTGAACTGAAACATCTAAGTAGCCGGAGGAAGAGAAAGAAACATCGATTCCCAAAGTAGCGGCGAGCGAAATGGGAAGAGCCCAAACCGGGATGCGAGCATCCCGGGGTTCGGACCGCGGAAGTGATTCAACAAGTTTAGCAGAATGGTTTTGGGAAAGCCAGCCAGAGAGGGTGAAAGCCCCGTAAGCGAAAGACGAGTTGACATGGCGGGATCCAGAGTACCACGAGACACGAGAAACCTTGTGGGAAAGAGCGGGGACCACCCCGTAAGGCTAAATACTCCTTAGTGACCGATAGCGCATAGTACTGTGAAGGAAAGGTGAAAAGGACCCCGGGAGGGGAGTGAAAGAGAACCTGAAACCCTGTGTTTACAAGCTGTGGAAGAACTTTATAGGTTCAACCGCGTACTTTTTGTAGAACGGTCCGGCGAGTTGCGCTGGCTGGCGAGGTTAAGCACGAAAGGTGTGGAGCCGAAGGGAAACCAAGTCTTAATAGGGCGAGAAGTCAGACGGAGCAGACCCGAAACCGGGTGACCTATCCATGTCCAGGCTGAAGCTGCCGTAAAAGGCAATGGAGGGCCGAACCCACATCCGTTGAAAAGGGTGGGGATGAGGTGTGGATAGGGGAGAAATTCCAATCGAACCCGGAGATAGCTGGTTCTCCTCGAAATAGCTTTAGGGCTAGCCTCATAAAAGTCTTGCGGAGGTAGAGCACTGAATTTCCTAGGGGGCGTCAAAGCTTACCGAAGAATATCAAACTCCGAATGCCGCGTAGATGATTTATGGGAGTCAGACTGCACGAGATAAGTTGGGCAGTCGAAAGGGAAAGAGCCCAGACCTGCAGCTAAGGTCCCAAAATGTGTGTTAAGTGGAAAAGGATGTGGGATTTCAAAGACAACCAGGATGTTGGCTTAGAAGCAGCCATACATTAAAAGAGTGCGTAATAGCTCACTGGTCGAGAGGTCCTGCGCCGAAAATGTCCGGGGCTGAAACACACTACCGAAGCTCAGGAATCAGAACATGATTGGTAGAGGAGCATTGCATACGGGAAGAAGCAGTACCGATAAGGAGCTGTGGACTGTATGGAAGAGAGAATGCCGGAATGAGTAGCGAGAGGAAGGTGGGAATCCTTCCGGCCGAATATCTAAGGTTTCCAGAGTAAAGCTGATCTGCTCTGGGTAAGTCGGGGCCTAAGGCGAGGTCGAAAGACGTAGTCGATGGACAACAGGTTGAAATTCCTGTACCACGTATATACAGAACTGTGGGGACGCAGTGAGAGAGCACAACCGGGAATGGAAAGCCCGGGGCAAGCGNGAAGAGTGTGAGCTAACTGCCAAGAAAAGCCGCTATTGTTATATACGTGCCCGTACCGTAAACCGACACAGGTGGATGAGGAGAGAATCCTAAGGCCGACGGGAGAAGCATTGTTAAGGAACTCGGCAAAATGACTCCGTAACTTCGGGAGAAGGAGTGCCAGTGAGAGCTGGCCGCAGAGAATAGGCCCAAGCAACTGTTTAGCAAAAACACAGGTCTATGCAAAACCGAAAGGTGAAGTATATGGGCTGACGCCTGCCCGGTGCTGGAAGGTTAAGGGGAGAGGTTAGCCGCAAGGCGAAGCTTTGAACTTAAGCCCCAGTAAACGGCGGCCGTAACTATAACGGTCCTAAGGTAGCGAAATTCCTTGTCGGGTAAGTTCCGACCCGCACGAAAGGCGTAATGATTTGGGCACTGTCTCAACAATGCACCCGGTGAAATTGAAATACCAGTGAAGATGCTGGTTACCTGCGCCAGGACGGAAAGACCCCATGGAGCTTTACTCCAGCTTGATACTGGGATTCGATATTGCATGTACAGGATAGGTGGGAGGCTAAGAAATGGAGACGCCAGTCTTCATGGAGCCGCTGTTGGGATACCACTCTTGCAGTATTGGGTTTCTAACCAGCAGCCGTGAACCGGCTGGGGGACAATGTCAGGTGGGGAGTTTGACTGGGGCGGTCGCCTCCGAAAGGGTATCGGAGGCGCTCAAAGGTTCCCTCAGAATGGTTGGAAACCATTCGGAGAGTGCAAAGGCAGAAGGGAGCTTGACTGCGACACCGACGGGTGGAGCAGGTACGAAAGTAGGACTTAGTGATCCGGTGGTATAAAGTGGGATTGCCATCGCTCAACGGATAAAAGCTACCCTGGGGATAACAGGCTTATCACTCCCAAGAGTTCACATCGACGGAGTGGTTTGGCACCTCGATGTCGGCTCATCGCATCCTGGGGCTGAAGTAGGTCCCAAGGGTTGGGCTGTTCGCCCATTAAAGCGGTACGCGAGCTGGGTTCAGAACGTCGTGAGACAGTTCGGTCCCTATCCGGCGTGGGCGTAGGATATTTGAGAGGAGCTGTCCTTAGTACGAGAGGACCGGGATGGACCGGCCGCTGGTGAATCTGTTGTTCCGCCAGGAGCATGGCAGAGTAGCCAAGCCGGGAAGGGATAAACGCTGAAGGCATCTAAGCGTGAAGCCCCCCTCAAGATGAGATATCCCTACGTAAAGTAGTAAGACCCCTTGAAGACGACGAGGTAGATAGGGCAGAGGTGGAAGCATGGTAACATGTGGAGCTGACTGTTACTAATCGGTCGAGGGCATAACCAAAGCAAGGTGGATAGGAAAAAGATGGATTGAAAAGTATTTCTTATATGCAGTTTTGAAGGTACATGAAAAAGTCCTTGCAATTACGGTTGTAAAGGGCTATAATTAAATAGTGATAATCCTCGATAGCTCAATGGTAGAGCACACGGCTGTTAACCGTGGGGTTGTTGGTTCGAGCCCAACTCGGGGAGTTTAAGAAAAGCTTGTAAACATTGATGTTTACAGGTTTTTTTATATAACAGGAAATTCATTACAGAAATCAAAGCCCTGACTTGGAGAGAAACCTATGACATTACAACAATTAAAATATATTGTTACAGTAGCTTCAAAAGGAACAATTAGTGAGGCCGCAAAAGAATTATATATTGCTCAACCAAGTTTGACATCGGCAATTAAAGAATTGGAATCCGAGTTAGGAATTACAATCTTTAATCGAACCAATAAAGGGGTCATACTTTCCGTTGAGGGAGAGGAATTTTTAGGATATGCACGTCAGGTAATCGAGCAGACGAATCTGATTAAAGAAAAATATTCTGGAAAGTCTTCCGGCAAGCATCAATTTTGTGTATCTACGCAGCATTATTCTTTTGCAGTGGAGGCGTTTGTGGAATTGCTGCGGCAATACGGTGGAGAAGAATATGAATTTCGTCTGCGGGAGACACAGACCTATGATATTATTGAGGATGTAGCGAGACTTCGCAGCGAGGTAGGTTTACTGTATCTTAATAAATTTAATGAAACAATTCTCCGGAAAACAATCCGGGCTAATGATTTGAAATTTCAACCATTATTTATAGCAAAACCGCATGTTTTTGTCAGTTCCGCCAGTCCGCTTGCAAATAAGATTGCAATTTCATTAGATGATCTTGCGCCATATCCTCGACTTTCCTATGAACAAGGGGAGCATAATTCATTTTATTTTTCAGAAGAAATTTTGAGTACACTGGAATGCAAAAAGGAAATTGTGGTGTGTGACCGTGCGACATTGTTCAATTTATTAATTGGGTTAAATGGCTATACCATCTGCAGTGGCGTTATCAGCGAGGAATTAAATGGAAAAAACATTGTAGCTGTTCCGCTGCTGGTAGATGATTATATGGAGATCGGCTATATTACACATAACAAAATTCTGCCCGGGCGGTTCGCAAATTTATATATTGAATCGCTAAAACGGCATACACAGGGGCTTTAAAAAGAAGAAAGGTAAAAATACTGCGATTTGCCATAGATTGAAGCTATGGCGAATCGCAGATTTTTAGTATTTTACATATTTTATAAATAAGGATATGCTTAAGCAGTAAAATAAAATGTGAATAGGAGAGAAGAAAAATTATGAGCAAAGTACGAGCACCGTTTCGATATGATATTGTAGGAAGTTTTTTGCGTAAGGAGGAGTTGAAACAGGCAAGAGAGCAGTATGCGTCAGGGAATTTATCTGCAGATGCATTAAAGAAAGTTGAAGAAGAGAGTATCTGTTCGCTGGTTGAGAAGGAGAAGGCAGTTGGCTTGCAGGCTGTAACAGATGGGGAATACCGTCGGGCATTCTGGCATCTGGATTTCCTTTGGGAACTGTCGGGCGTGGAAAAAGTAGAGGTGGAACATTTTTCTATTGCTTTTGAAGGACATCAGCCCAAGAGCCAGACATTGAAAATTGTAGACAAGATTGATTTTCCGTTGGATCATCCGTTTTTAGAACATTTCCGGTTTTTGAAAGAGATTGCGGGTGATGTGACGGCAAAACAATGTATCCCATCCCCGTCTATGCTGCATTTGATCTGCTGTGTAAGAGCAGAAAATTATGAACCGATTGCACGGTATGTAAATGAGGATGATTTGTTGAATGATATTGCGGCGGCATATCAAAAAGCAATTCGTGCATTTTATCATGCGGGCTGCCGATATCTTCAATTCGATGATACTTCATGGGGAGAATTTTGCTCTGCTGAAAAGCGTGAAGCCTATGCCGCCCGTGGAATTGATTTAAATCTTTTGGCAGAAAAATATGTAAAGATGATAAACAAAGCATTGGAAGCAAAACCGGAAGACATGGTCATCACTATGCATATTTGCCGGGGGAATTTTCGATCCACCTGGTTTACGTCCGGCGGCTATGAACCGATTGCAGAGACACTGTTCGGCGGATGCAATGTGGATGGATTTTTTCTTGAATATGACAGTGAAAGAGCCGGCGGATTTGAGCCTTTGCGCTTTATCAAAAACCAGAAGGTTGTGCTTGGGTTGATTACTTCTAAAAGTCCGGAACTTGAAGACAAAGACGAGGTTATCGCTCGTATCCATGAAGCAGAAAAGTATGTTCCTTTGGAACAACTTGCTCTTAGTCCGCAGTGTGGATTTGCGTCTACAGAAGAAGGCAATCTCCTGACAGAAGAAGAACAGTGGGCCAAACTTACATTGGTAAAGGAAATTGCGGAAAAAGTATGGGGATAATTACTGCATTTTACGATAAAGAGGATAAGAATGAATATTAAGGATTTTAATGTTTTTAATACGGTGGCGGAGGAAGGGAATTTAACGAAAGCTTCCCGGCTTTTATATATGACGCCGCAGGGAATCAGTAAAGTTATCAAGAATCTGGAAAAGGAATGTGACTGTGAATTGTTCTTGAGAACCGGAAATGGAATGGAACTTTCGGAATGTGGAAAGCATTTCCGCGAATATGCAGAGCTGATGGAGCAAGAATATAAAAAAATGCGTCTGGAGATTACGCATATTAAACAGAAAGAAAAAGGCGTGGTTGACCTTATATCTGCTTATGGAATCCTGCGTCATGTGACGCCGGAGTGTATCGTGGATTTTAAGAAAAAATATCCGGAAATTGAATTTCATTATCGGGAATGTCCGGACAAGCAGGCGGAGCGCTGGTTTCAGGCAGGGGAAGGGAATGTAGCATTTTCATTGGCGGACTGCAGTGAGGAATTGTATGATGTGTCCGTATTAGGGTCGTTTCCTATAAAATTGCTAGTTAATGAGAAGCATCCGCTAAGCAGGAGAAAAGAAGTATCCATTGGAGACCTGGAAGGGGAGCCTATGTATATAGAGAGCAGAGAATTTAAAATCTATGATCAGATTGTAAATCGATGCAGGAAGGCTGGTTTTGAGCCTAATATTGTGTTTGAGACCAGCGGGTTCAGCCTGTGCCACAAAATGGTTAAGGAAAATAAGGGAATCTCTGTGACTGTAGATTTTATTTCGGATGACATGCGTCGGGAAGGAGATGGAACGGTTCTGATTCCATTTTCTGATGGAGCGTACGAATGGAAAATCTGTATGCTCACGCGAAAGGGAGATACACCGGGGAATGGTGTAGAACTGTTTCAGCGGCATGTGAAAGAATGGTTGGATATGATAAAAGAAGGAGCCATCACGAGATAGTTGAAAATAAAAAACAGAAAGTTGATAAAATGTCGGAAATTCTACTTTTTATACAAAGCTGAAGAGAAAATCCCGGCATTTTTTTGTGTGTATATTCCATATATAGAAATAGATAATATGATTATTCAAAATGAAAATAAGAAAAAAGTGTTTTTCGCTGTTAAAATGGAGAAAAGAATTCATTTCAGATGAAGGAGGAAATAACAATGAATGTGAAACAGGAAGTTAGTGTAAAAAAAATAGCGAAGGATGCCGAAGAGTACTATCGCGGCGGATATTTCTGCTGTGAGGCAGTTATGGCTTCTGTCAGGGATAATTTTGAATTGGATGTGCCGAAGGAAGTTATCGCAATGTCTTCCGGTATGGCGGTGGGCGCAGGCCGCTCCGGTTGTATGTGCGGAGCTTTAAATGGAGGAATTCTTGCTTTGGGGCTGTTTTTCGGGCGTACGGAACAGAATGGACCGAAGGATCCGAAGGTTGTAAAATGTATGGAGCTGGTAAACGAACTGCATAGCTGGTTTAAGGTAGCAAATAAAAAGAATTCTGTCTGTTGCCGTGTCCTGACAAAGGAATTTGATATGGGAAAGGGTGAACACAAAGAGCAGTGCATCTATTTCACAGGACTTTGTGCAGGAAAAGTGGCAGAAATTGTTGTGCGTGAGCTGGGGCTTACGAATTTGGACGAGCAGGAAGCATAGAGTGACAGGAGTGAAAAAATGAGAGATAAGATTAAAAAAGTACCGATACCACTTTGTGGGGTTATGTTAGGCCTTGCGACCCTGGGCAATCTGCTGCAGAGCTATTCAGAGGGCGTGCGTTATGTTTGTGGAATTGCTGCAGCATTCCTTCTATTATTGATACTTTTAAAATTGATTATGTTTCCGCAGATGATTAAGGAGGATTTAAAAAATCCGATTATGGCAAGTGTGGCGGGAACATTTCCTATGGCATTGATGCTGCTTAGCACATATGTTAAGCCATTTATCGGAACAGCGGCCTTTGTTATCTGGATTGCAGCGATTGCACTGCATATTGTGCTGATTATCTGGTTTACCGCAAAATTTATTGTAAATCTGAAGCTGCCGAAGGTGTTTGCGAGTTATTACATTGTATATGTGGGAATTGCTGTGGCTGCGGTTACGGCGCCGGCGTATAATCAGACAGGAATCGGGACGGCCGCGTTCTGGTTTGGGCTGGTTACATTAGTGATTCTCCTGGTGTTGGTAACGACCAGGTATGTAAAATGCAGAGAAGTGCCGGAACCGGCAAAGCCATTGATTTGTATTTATGCGGCTCCCATGAGCCTTTGTATTGCGGGCTATGTGCAGTCAGTGACGCCAAAGTCAAGAAGCTTTTTACTTGCCATGTTTGCTGTAGCGTCCGTGCTTTACATATTTTCGCTGGTTCAGGCAGTAAAGTGCCTGCAGCTTAAATTTTACCCAAGTTACGCGTCATTTACCTTCCCATTTGCTATCAGTGCAGTTGCAGCGAAGCAGACGATGGCATGCTGCGCCAATATGGGACAGCCCTTACCCTGGCTGCAAACAGTTGTGTTGATAGAAACAATTATAGCAGTTGTATTGGTAGTGTATACCTTTATCAGGTTTATGGGATTTATTTTCGGGGGAAAATAAGGAAAATGATTCTGTCCGGTACTACTTGTATGAAAATCTTCTTCATATTATAATAACGGTAAATATGGAGAAGATTTGGGGCAGAAACGGATATGAAGACAAAAGAGAAGCAGAGATATCGGAATGAAAAACAGAGCAGTATGCGGAGGGTTGTCACAGGAATTATTCTTTTCGCATCTGCTTTTTGTTTGCTTTATGCCACAGCAAATGTGGAAGGAATGGCACAGTGGTATACCACGCATATTTATCCTATAATTGTAGGGAGTGTGGGGAGGGTGTTTGGCTGGGTTCCCTTTTCCGTGTCAGAAATAGGGTTATATTTTCTTGTCTTACTCTTTGCGGTCTGTCTGGTTCGTTTGGTAATTCAGTTGCTAAGAAAGAAATGGGGACGTAAAGAGGCAGTTCGTTTATTGTCACGGATTTTTTTAACAGCATCCATACTGTTTCTGCTATATGCCTTGAATTGCGGGATTAATTACTACCGTCAGTCTTTTTCGGAGAGTATAGGGCTGGTTACGGATACCTATACGGTAAATGAATTGAAAGAGGTCTGTGAGCGGCTGACAGAAGATGTGAATGCACGGGCAGAACTGGTGGAGAGAGACGGCAATGGTATTATGCGGCTGGATGGCAGTGAAAAGGAAGAGGCCGTCCGGGCGATGGAAGCATTAGGTAAGATTTACCCGGAACTGTCCGGATATTATCCGGAGCCGAAAGGACTGCTTCAGTCGGAAATCCTGTCGATTCAGAATCTGACGGGAGTTTATTCACCATTTACCGTAGAAGCCAATTATAATAGTGATATGACGGATTATAACATTCCTTTTACGATTTGCCATGAACTGTCCCATCTCAGAGGCTTTATGCAGGAAGAAGAGGCGAACTTTATTGCCTGGCTTGCCTGCATGGAATCTGATGACACGGCATTTCAGTACAGCGGAAGCATGCTGGGATGGATTCAGTGTATGAATGTCCTGCGGGATGCAGATATAGAAGGCTGGCGGGAAGTGCGCGCCGGATTATCCGGTTCGGCAGAAGCTGATTTGCGGGCGAACAGTGATTTCTGGGCAAAATATAAAGGAAAGGTAGCAGAAGTGGCGGATATGGTAAATGACAACTATCTCAAGGCAAATGGGCAGGCGGATGGCGTGAAAAGCTATAACAGGATGGTGGATCTTCTGGTGGCGTATTATAGGGAAGGATAGCAAGGAGGATGTATATGAAGAGAGACGAGTTAATTTCCTGTTTTCAGGATACACAGAGAATATCGAACGGAACAATGCTGCGTGATGCAACAGAGAGGGCCAGAAAATCAAACAGGGTTTACAGAGAAGTCTTTGAGGCTGAAGAAGTAAAATTTTGTAATAGAACAAAGATTATAGTGGAAGAGAACACCACCTTTGCGGCAGCGGCAAAGTATAAAAGCTTCGGGAAAACGGCTGTTTTAAATTTTGCGAATCCCGTAAATCCGGGTGGCGGAGTCGTAAATGGAGCGATGGCGCAGGAAGAATGCCTGTGCCGCAGCAGTAACCTGTATCCCTGCCTTACGGATGCCAATGTGTTTGAAGATTACTATGGTTACCACAGACGCCGGAATGATTACCTTTCTACAGACAGGTTAATCTATACAAGTAATGTCACGGTTTTTAAAACCGATGATGCCCTTCCGCAGATGATGGACAGGGAAAAGTGGTTCGCGGTTGATGTGATTACCTGCGCTGCTCCGTACACAGCCAATCTGCGCATAGGAGAAGAGGAACTGAAAAGGGTTTTCAGGAACAGAGTGAAAAATATTTTCGAGGCTGCTATTGACAATGATGTGGAAGTACTTATTCTGGGAGCGTTTGGATGTGGAGCATTTAAGAATCCGCCGGATATTGTCGCAAGGGCGTTCTATGAGGTGATACAGGAATATGAATATCACACCATATTTAAAATGATTGTATTTGCCATTAAGAGTACGGTAAAAGGTAATCAGACTGGGATGTGTCCCAATATCAGGGCTTTTAATTGGTGTTTTAAAAAGAAATTCTCTATTCTGGGAGATTCCATCAGTACGTTGGAGGGCTATAACCCGCATGGCTATCGTGTTTTTCATGAAGGGCAGACCTGCCAAAGAACAGGAGTAAGCAGAATAGAAAATACCTGGTGGGGTAAAGTAATCCATGCGTTAGACGGAGAATTGCTGGTAAATAATTCCTGGTCCGGAAGCCGGGTAACAAAGGTTCCCGGACAGAGAGGGTTGTTTCCTTCCGGCTGTAGTGATGAGAGGACGGGAGGGCTTCATACGAATAATGTCAATCCGGATGTCATTCTTGTGTATCTGGGAACGAATGACTGGGCTTTCGGGGCAGATCCGGAAGAGTTTGAAGCCGCTTATAATCTGATGCTGCAAAAATTGAGAGCAAATTATGCAAAGAGTGAAATCTGGTGCTGTACACTTTGTGAGACAAAGATGTCTGCGAATCCGGCGTTTAAATTTCCACGTGCATATGGAGGAACGGATATAGGGATATTTAATGAGATAATTAGAAAAAAGGCGGAGCGGTATAGATGCGGGCTGATAGACTTTGCCAAGTTCCATTTGCCGTATGATTCTGTTGATGGGACGCATCCCAATGCAGATGGAATGCGTATGCTGGCAGAGATGGCACGGACGGAATTGTTGTAAAAAAGTGGTATAAAAAAGGTGAAAAAATACTTGCAAAAAGGTGGGGATTGTGATAATATAATATTCGGTCACTGCTTGAGAAGCGTGACTGAATGTTATACTCTGGCTCCATGGTCAAGCGGTTAAGACATCGCCCTTTCACGGCGGTAACCCGGGTTCGATTCCCGGTGGAGTCATCGCACGTAAGCGTCTAAAGGACAGACGCTAAGTGCTCATAACTAGGCGCCATAGCCAAGTGGTAAGGCAAAGGTCTGCAACACCTCTATCACCAGTTCAAATCTGGTTGGCGCCTTTAACAAAGCCTGGAAACCGAATGGTTTTTGAGGCTTTTTTTGCGATACAAGAACGAAATGAAGGAGGCATATACTATGCAGAATTTTGATTATCAGACACCTACGAGATTAATTTTTGGCAAAGGGGTTATTTCGGCTCTGCCTGAGGTAATGAAACCGCTTGGACAGAAGATTCTGCTCACTTATGGAGGCGGCAGTATTAAGAAGCTGGGACTTTATGATAAGGTAAAGGAACTTCTTAAAGAGTTTGAAATTTACGAGCTTGCAGACATTCAGCCGAATCCAAAGTACAATCCAAGTGTTCTGGAAGGGGTCCGCCTTTGTAAGGAGAATGAGATTGAGGCGATTCTTGCTGTTGGCGGAGGGAGTGTACTTGATTGTTCTAAAGCAATCGCTGCAGGTGCAAAATATGACGGGGATCCGTGGGATTTAATTTCTTATAAGGTTAAGGCGCAGGCGGCGCTTCCTATTGTGGATATTCTGACGCTGGCAGCTACCGGAAGTGAGTATGACTGCGGCGGCGTTATTTCTCGTACAGAGACGAACGACAAAATCGGATATATGGATGAGCTTTTGTTCCCTGTATGCTCCATTCTTGATCCGGTCTATACTTTTTCTGTGTCAAAAAAACAGACTGCGGCAGGCTGTGCGGATGCCATGAATCATGTGATGGAACAGTATTTTACGGAAGATACGACGCTTTTAAATGACGGTTTTTGTGAATCTATGCTGAAAAGCCTGATGGTAAATGCGAAGAAATGTCTGGAGAATCCGGAGGATTATACGGCAAGGGCAGAGATGATGCTTTGCTGTACCTATGGGTGTAATGGGATACTGTCTCTTGGAAACAGTGCTTCCGGCTGGCCTTGCCATGGTATCGAACATGCGTTGAGCGCTTATTATGACATTACGCATGGGGAGGGGCTGGCGATTATTACGCCGAGATGGATGAAACATATTTTAAACGACAGGACGGTAGGGCGATTTGTGAAGTACGGCGTAAATGTCTTTGGTATTGACAGCAGTCTTGGACAATATGAGATTGCGGACAAAGCAATTGAAGAAACTTATCGTTTTTTTGAAAGCATTGGAATCCCAATGCATCTTAGAGAAGTTGGAATCGACGAGAGCAGGCTTTCGGAGATGGCGCATCACGTTGCGGTTAATGAAGGGTTGGAGAACGCTTATGCGCCGCTTTTTGAAAGTGATATTTTAGATATTTTGAAAGCATCTCTGTAAAGAAAGTGTGTAAGGAGAGTGTGTGATGAGTATTTTATTTGTAGAATATCCAAAGTGTTCCACCTGTAAAAAGGCAAAGAAATGGCTGGATGAGCATCAGGTAGCGTATGAAGACCGTCATATTGTAGAACAGAATCCGACGAAAGCGGAATTGAAGGATTGGCACGCAAGAAGCGGACTGCCGCTTAAGCGTTTCTTTAATACCAGCGGCATGAAATACCGGGAACTGGAGCTTAAAGATAAGCTCCCTGGTATGTCTGAGGAAGAGCAGTACGAACTTCTTGCCAGCGACGGAATGCTTGTAAAACGTCCTCTTTTAGTAGGGGAGGATTTTGCCATTCCCGGATTCAAGGAAGCGGAATGGATTAAGAGGACCGTTTAGGACGGTTCTTTCCACATAGAGAGAGCGGTCACTTTTTGTTTTGACATCCCATTTTACGAGGGAGAGTTCATCCCCGATTATTTCCAGGGCGGTGATGCCCAGAGGGTGTACGCAGCTTCCGCAATTAAAGTAAAGAGAGCTTCCATCAGAGGGGAACATGGGACGGTGGGTGTGGCCGGCAATCAGGACTTGCTGATGCAAGGAGGACCATGCAGAAAGGCGCTTTTCAACGGCGCCTTTTTTGGTATTGTTTTTTGCGGCGCTTGTAGGGTCGTGAAAGGCAAGAAGTTCCAGCGGGCGCCAGACATAACGGACAAGAAAGCGGCTGAATTTCCATAGGGTGTCGTTAAGCAAATCACCTTGATGACCGTGCAAAAGAAATAATTGCGTTTCTGTGGAAATGTTTTTAAGGACAATCCCTTCGTGCGCACGCAGCCCGGGCAGAAGAGGCGAACTGCAGCATTTATTTTCACAGTAATACTCCCGGCAATTGCGGGACAAAAATTTCTGCTTTTCTTTCACACGGTCGTGATTTCCGTAAATCATGTACAGGCGGTTTTCTCTATAAAATTTTGCCATCATTTCAAACGTATCCGCATGTACCTGAATGACTTGCTTCATGCTGCGGTTTTCCCAGAGTTCATCGCCATCTCCCAGTTCTATATAAGTAAAATCCCTTTGGTAGTAATAAGTCAGAGCCGCTAAAAAAAGATGTTGGTTTTTCAGAAAATTATCGCTCCAATTGCCGGTCCCGCGGTGACAGTCGCTCATTAATACAAAGCGGCTTCCCTGATGATACGGAATTCTTGGCGCTGTTTGGAAAAGTCTGATTAAACGTGAATTGACAGACATGGCGTTTCTACCTCCGGCGGTGTTAGTTTTCCAGTGCTTCCATAAGAAGATGATATCCGTCCCGCAGCCTGCCCGAGGCGGTAAAATGCAGGGCGGTGTGGTACAGGAGAGGATTTTGTTCGCTTAAGTATTCTAATTTGCTTAAAGTATCGGTATAGTCCTGGGTAATACGCTGATATTCCCGGCAGTAAATCTGGTTGTGGTAGAGCAGAAAATCAGAAACAATGCTTTGACGGATCGCGGGCTGGACTGTTTTCGGCGTAGTAAATAGAACCGTAACTGTTAAATGCCGCTGCTGGATTTCTGTATCGCCATAACCTGCGTTCTTAAGTCCGTCAAGGAAAGCACGGCACATTTCAGAGTCCGGAAAGGTAATGCTGATTCTTGCAGAAAGAATGTCCGGCGGACAATATTTTCCTAAAAGAAAGACGGTAAGCCACCAGTGAACGCCGCGACGTTTGGCTAGAAGTGTATCTTCCTCATAAAGACAGAGCCGGATGGGAAGAAGCTCTTCGTCGGAAACCGCCTCAAAAAAAGGACCATCAAAAACCCCGGGGATATGCAGATCTTTTTTATCGGTAGCATAAATCCCCACTTCGGCCCCGGCAGTCATCCCATACTGGCCTTTCCAGAATTCGATTAGCCAGCGCCTGCCGCCATAGTCAAAATAGATAGGTTCGCTGTCGATAACCATACTGAAGGATGCGGCCGACTCATCATACAGACGGCAATATCCGCAGGAACGCTGCCAGCAATCCATCGCTGCGTAAAAATAATCATTGGCAGAATTGTATTGAAATCCGGTTGGAAGAAGGAATTGATTCAGATTCTCCAGCCTGGAAGAAGTAGGCGCGGGAAGCAGGTTTTCCTTTAAAAATTTCCGGTATGTGAGAAAAGCGCAGAGAAAAAGTATAATTAAAAAAATAAATATCAATAAAATCAAAATAGCATATACGGGCATGGAATCACTCCTAATATCAATAAAATCATCAAGTATCCATTTCCAGTGTATGCAAAGAAAGTGGAGAATGTGCAGGTAGGTACAGGGCAAAATGCAGTTGGGTACACCACAAAAGTTAATTCAGGACGTAGTAAAGCGTCGCTTTACTACGTCCTGAATTAACAAAAAAACCACCGCAGCGAAGGGAAATTGCCCTTGCTGCGGCGGTATATGAACTCTTATAATTTCTTTGTAAACTTAAGTAATACTTTCCCAAGTGCCAGTACTAATATTGCTGCGGCGATTGCCTCTGGGATTCCAGAAGCGGTGACTGTGCCCATGACCAGCCCCCATACGGCGGTGACGGCGACTTCTTTTGCCTCAGCATACTGTTGTGCAAACAGTAAGTAAATGCTGCCCATTACGGCGATGGTGTTTACCATAGAACCGACAAATCCGACTACCGGCAGTGAAATTGTCTGGTTTGTGTGGAACTTCTCCAGCAGAATCCAGAGCCATCCGGCCACAACACCGATTAAGATACGGCATCCGATAGAAATCCAAAGAGCTTTCAGAACGCCCGGGATCCCGGTGGTACTTAAAAAAGGTGAAAAGGCAAATGACAGCAGAGTCGGTGCCATTGTGTTGCTGATCAGGGAGCAGATTCCGAATACACCTCCCAGGATTGCTCCTGCCAGAGGGCCGAAAAGAACTGCGCCGATGATTACCGGGATGTGTACCGTTGTCGCCTTAATGATTGGAAGCTGTATCATGCCCAGCGGAGTATTCGCCAGTACGATGACAATTGCCGCCATAAGTGCAACACTGACCATCCATTTGGTGTCTTTTTTCTTTGTTTCCATATTCAATTTCCTCCTTGTTATCATTCCCGTCTTCGGGATATAATACAATTACCGCGTTAGTATAGCATGAAATATTTGAAAGAACAATTGGTTTTTAGCGGTTTTTCTGGTTTTTTTCCTGTACATGGAGTATAATACCGATAGAAATTCCGACTGGAGGATAGGCGATGTTAAAAGGGAAGACGATTATTCTGGGAGTGACAGGGGGAATTGCAGCGTATAAGAGCGCGGCGCTTGCCAGTTTACTGGTGAAGACGGGAGCCAATGTCCATGTGATTATGACGGAACATGCGAAGGAGTTTATTGCCCCGCTTACTTTTGAGGCACTTACGAAAAACAGGTGCCTGACGGATACATTTGACAGGAATCATGAATACAGCACAGAGCATGTGGAGCTTGGAAAATGTGCGGATGCGGTGATTGTGGCTCCGGCAACGGCAAATGTCATTGCGAAGCTGGCGCATGGAATTGCGGACGATATGCTGACGACTACGATTCTGGCATGTAAATGCCCGAAAATCATTGCTCCGGCTATGAATACGCGGATGTATGAGAATCCGGTAACACAGGATAATATGGAGCTTCTGAGAAAATACGGGATGGAAGTGGTGGAAGCGGCAAGCGGATGGCTGGCGTGCGGTGATGTAGGTGCGGGAAAGATGCCGGAGCCGGATGAGTTGTTCCAGTATATATTGAAAGCATGCGCATTTCCGAAGGACATGGACGGGATGAAGGTGCTTGTGACGGCAGGACCGACCCGGGAGATTATCGACCCGGTTCGCTATGTGACGAATCATTCTACCGGGAAAATGGGATATAGTATTGCGAAAATCTGTGCTCTGCGGGGAGCGGAGGTAACGCTGGTAAGCGGGAAGACGTCTCTGAAACCGCCGGCATTCGTTCAAGTGGTTCCGGTGACGACGGCAAAGGATATGTATGAGGCTGTGGTTTCCCGGAGCAAAGAGGCGGATATTGTAATTAAAGCGGCTGCTGTTGCAGATTATCGTCCGAAGACGGTGAGTGAAGAAAAGATTAAGAAGTCTGACGGGCAGATGACGCTGGAAATGGAACGGACGGAGGATATTCTGGGGTATCTTGGCGCGCATAAAAGAGAAGGTCAGTTTTTGTGCGGGTTCTCCATGGAAACAGAGCATATGCTTGAGAATTCCAGGGCGAAGCTTAAGAAGAAAAATGTGGATATGATTGTGGCTAATAATCTGAAGGTACAAGGAGCCGGATTTGGCACGGATACAAATATTGTTACGATTATCACAGAAAATAAGGAGACAGAGCTGGAGATATTGTCGAAGGATGAGGTTGCGGACAGGATTCTGAATGAGATATTGAAAAATAAAAAGAAACTGTAGAGATACAGTTTCTTTTTGCTATCATATAATCCAGAGATTGAATGTGAAACACATATATTCGGGGTAAAGATTACAATAATCTTCTGTGTTCCTAGAACAATATAACATTTCCCGGCAGCGTTGAAAATGGTTTTTGAAACCATGAAATAAAATTATTATTGTGTTCTGAGCACAAATCGATAAAATTATGCTAGAATACTTCATAAAAGGATGGAATGGGGGTGGCAAAAATGGCAGTTGCACTGGAAGAATTGTATGCAGAGATTGAGACAAAATATATGGTAAAGCTTCGGACAGAAAGCTGTTTTCAGAAAGTGATTGAATGGATGCATGTAGTAGAAGAGATTGAATTTGTGAAGCTTTTGCATGGCAATGAGTTGATTTTTAATTCAGGCCTTCTGTATGTTTCTACAGAATGGATTATGAAATATATTGAAGAGCTAGACCGGGCGGGCGCCGGAGGCCTGATTATTTCGCTGCGTGAGAAGCAGGAATTTCCGCCGGAGGTGCTGGATTATGCCAATAAGCTTCGGTTTCCGCTTTTTCAGGCAAGGTGGGATACGCCTTATGTGGATATTATGCGGCTGTTTGCCAATGTTTTACTGAAAAATGAGCAGAAAGAGACCAATCTGATTACGGCTTTGAAGAATGCAATCTATTATCCGGCAAATGAAGAAGCTTATCTGAATCATTTTGAAAGACACGGGTTCTACCGGAACATGTATTATACTATGGTGCTCGTGAGCTGCCATGCTTACAGTACGGAAAAGGAAAATCCTATATTGAAACAGTTGGAACGGAAACTGATGTATTCCCGGTACCGAACGGTTGTATATGAGAAACAGGGAATCTTGTTTGTGTTGGTTGCAGACGAGAAGCTGGAGGAAATACAGGAGGCGTTTGAGGAATTATGCCGCAGGGATGAAAATATATATGTGGGGATTGGAACAAGAGTGCACAGACTGCAGGATATTCACGAAAGTTTTGAACATGCGCTCTCGGCATACCAGCTTACAAAGACGGCTATAGATACGAATATTCTTTCTTATGATAAGCTGGGAATCTACAAGATTTTATCTAACATAAAGGAGCCGGACATTGGAGAGGGATTTATCCAGGAGACGCTTGGAGCGCTGCTTACATACGATGCCGACAATGGAACGGATTATCTGCACATTCTGCAGGTGTTTTTTGAAAAAGAATGCAGCATTCTTCATGCGTCTCAGGCTTTGTACTGCCATAAAAATACGATGGCTTATAAGATAAACAAGGTGAGAGAGATTCTGGGATATGATCCGCTGCTAAATGAAAACCGGACACGGATTATGATTTCGCTCTATTTGTTAAAAATGAGACAATAAAATGAAATCAAAAGAAATAAAAAGATTGCGAGAAAAGTAAAAGAGGGGCAGGATGCATTATCCTGCCTGATTTTTGTTTCCAGTGATATCTTTAATGATTTGCTGTATGTGGGCCAATTGTGCATCTGAAAGACCGGTCACTTCGATATAGTGCCTGTCATCCAGTTCCAGCAGGTAATCTGTGCTAACAGAGAAGAACCGGGCAATCTTAATCAGCATTTCTATAGAAGGAAGGATATTATTATTTTCCCAGTTAGAAATGGTTTGTTTCGACACACTCAGTTCCCCCGCCAGCTGAACCTGGCTTAGATTGTAAGAAAGACGCAATGTCTTAATGATTTCACCAAACATGAGAAGCCTCCTCTGTTTTTATTTGCTTTTAGTGTACTTTGAAACTGATATATTTACTAAATACAAAAGTATTGTTATAATGGTTAAAATAATTATAAAAAATACTTTGTTAAATGAAAATATTTGCGGAAGAAAGTGCGCTTGAAAATGAGCTGGAAAAGGAGTAGGATATAGGTATGGATTAAAGGAGATACAAATAGAATGAGTACGAAACATAAGATTAAGAAAATATCCCTGATCGGACTGGGAGCGATGGGTTCCTTTTTTGCTCCCCGGCTTGAAAAAGCTTACGGAGAAGGATTTCGGATCATTGCAGATGGAGAGCGGAAGAAAAGGCTGGAGACGGAAGGAGTTACCATCAATGGCGTGAATTACAGGTTTCCCGTCATCACACCGCAGACGGAAGGGGATAAGGCAGATTTGATTCTGATAGGGGTCAAAGGATATGCGCTGGAACAGGCAATACAGGATATTCGGAACCAGGTTGGGGAGCATACCTTGATTCTGTCTCTGTTAAATGGCGTGGACAGTGAAGAGAAGCTGGAAGCCGTGTATGGTGAAGAGCACGTGCTGTATGCATTTATGCGAATGTCTATTGTTATGAAAGACGGAAAAGCAGATTTCGATCCCTACTGGGGAAAGATTCATTTTGGTGAGAAAATTAATCAGGAATATTCCGAGAGAGTCCTGCGGGTCAAAGAAGTATTTGACTGTGCAGACATTCCTTATGAGATTGAGGAAGACATGCGAAAGGGAATCTGGTTTAAGTATATGTGCAATATCGGTGAGAATCTGACCTGCGCCTTATTGGGCATTCCGTTTGGCGTTTACCGGAATAATGAGGATGCGAACTGGCTCCGGCGCAATGCGATGCGGGAAGTGGCGGCGATTGCACAGAGAAAAGGAATTGATATTGGCGAGAAGGAGATTGCGCTTCAGGAGGAAACTGTGAAGACAATTCCGTATGAGAACAAACTATCTACTTTGCAGGATCTGGAAGCAGGAAAAAGAACCGAGATTGAGATGTTTGCCGGGACGGTGATACGGATGGGGCGGGAACTGGGTGTTCCGACACCGATTAATGAAGTATTATACCATGGCATCCGTGTTCTGGAAGAAAAGAATTGATATAAAAGAGGAGGCAATAAAATGGATGCGAATAGAGTGAAAAGAAATCAGATGCTGGCACAGCGTGTCATAAAGGGATTGGAGTCCAGAAATATGGAAGGCTACTACGCAGAGTCGAAGGAAGAGGCTCTTGCGAAGGCGCTGGAGTTGATTCCGGAGGGCAGCAGCGTGGGCTGGGGAGGTTCCATGTCTATCGAAGAAATCGGGCTGAAGGACGCAGTATGTACAGGAAATTATACCGTATATAACAGAGATGTCTGTAAGACGCCGGAAGAGAAGCGGCAGACAGAGCTTTCCATTATTGGTAGTGATTATTTCCTTTCCAGCAGCAATGCAATTACGGAGGATGGCGTGCTGGTGAATATTGACGGCGCGGCGAACCGTGTGGCGGCTATTTCCTGGGGGCCGAAGAATGTCCTGATGATTATCGGGATGAATAAAATTGTAAAATCCGTAGAAGATGCTGTATCGCGTGCAAGAAATGAGGCGGCGCCGATTAACGCACAGAGATTTCCGGTTGATACGCCATGTAAGAAGAATGGTGCTTGTTCGGATTGCAAATCACCGGATTCCGTATGCTGTCAGTTCCTGATTACAAGATTTTCCAAAATTCCAAAGAGGATTAAGGTGATTCTGGTCAATGAGGATTTGGGATTTTAAGATTCGACAGACTGCCTCCTTCCCGTGTCGAAGGGGGCAGAAAAGTTTTTAAGGAGACGTCTTGACGGTGCAAAAGGGATTTGTTATAATAATAATTGCTCATAGCGAGTCATCTGGTAAGCTCGTTAGTAACCTTGCTAACGGCGATGACATGCATCGCACGTAAGCGTCTAAAGGACAGACGCTAAGTGCTCATAGCGAGGCGCCATAGCCAAGTGGTAAGGCAAAGGTCTGCAACACCTCTATCACCAGTTCAAATCTGGTTGGCGCCTTTTAGGAAAGCCTGGAAACGCAGCAGTTTCTGAGGCTTTTTTTGATACAGAGATTTTGAGAGTTGGAGGCAGCGATGGTTAGAAAAGCAATTTCAAGTGACGTGGAATGGATTGAAGCCATGTATAATGAACATTTCGCATATGAAAATGAACATGGCGCATTTACGGTATTTAAAAAAGGTATATATCCAACGAAAAAGGATGCGGAAGACGCATTGTGTGCCGGGGCGTTATATGTGTATGAGGAAGAAGGCAGCATTGCAGGAAGCATTATTGTGGATAAAGTACAGCCGACAGAGTATAGAACGGTAACCTGGGGAAAATCTTTGACAGATGATAAAGTAATGGTAATTCATTTGCTCATGGTGCGCCCCTGTATGGCAGGGAAAGGGATAGCCTCTTCACTGGTTAAATACGCGATGGAATTAGCAAAACGTAATTCCTGTGAAGCGATAAGGCTGGATACAGGAAGTCAAAATATCCCGGCCGTATCTCTTTATAAGAAACTGGGATTTCGGATTGTCTCAGATGCCCCAATGAAGGTAGGAGGCGCAATCCCTCATTCCGGGCATCTGTTTCTTGAAAAGATATTGTCGGATAGTTCCTATATGCTGTAACGTACAGGGACTTGCTTTGTTTTACCGCACTCCCAGTGTTTGCGCCACTTTCCGTACTGTCAAACGGTACACGGCATATAAGGCTGAGGCAATAGCGGCAACTGCGGCAAGGCACACCAGGAGACCTGCGGATTCTTCTCTCGTAAGTTTTCCGTCATTACCGAGCATCATCAGCGAATATAGCAGAAACATTGCGGAGGAACCGACAAGCATGGGTGTTTTGAATACACTGCCGCATTGGCTGCGAATCTCGCTCAGGAGAAAGGCAGGGGATGCTCCCAGGCGTTTTAAATCGTCAAAGACATAGCGGTTGTTCAGTGCAATCGTCTGACATCTGGTGTGGCTGATAACAAACGCCGCTGTCAGGCAGACAATGGAGATGAAAAGAAACATCATCAGGAACACCGAGAAATTTCGCAGGCAGTCGTGTTGGTCGAGAATACGGATTTTCGGCATATAGGTCCAGTAAGCGCGAAAATCATAGCTGTCGGGATTGGAGAAGCTGATTTTGGAAATCTCGTCAGTATCACCCCAATAGATATTGCCATTTTCGTTGGCGGCGATTTTTTCTACCGGGTCATAGGCGTAAATGGTTTCGCATTCGGAATTGAACCCGGTGATAAATTGTTTTAGCAATGCATTTGCAAACGAATAACTGTCAGCTCCGTCTGCATTGAACCATAAAAGATTCCCGCGCCATTCGTCTGTTAGTTTGTTGGCTGCAGCTTCATAATCTGCATCATCCAGAATGTAATAGCCGATGGCATCCAGTAGCATTTCATTATGGACAAAGCCGTCAAATCGGATGGGGGTTTTTGCCCGTGTAACCATATTTGTCAATTCCGTGGATTCCAGTTCCAGATAATAGGTTCCGGTTTCGCTCTCATTGGAAACTGCGCGGTAGCATCCGGGCGCAATGTCAATAGTTTGCCCGGTCATTCGGTTGAAACAGGATTCGGACAAAAATTTCCCCTGCTGTTTTAGTTCCCGGTATTCGTAGTGATATGCACGGCTGTCCGGTTTATCTTCAACCTGCACAACACCATCCAGGCCGAGAAGCAGATATTCTCCGCTGTGCCAGTCCTTTAGTTTCAGCCCGTAGTTGTCGGCAAGCGTAAGGATTTCCTGTTTTGTCGGCACATTTTGGTCGGCGCGGTAATGGAAGGCATAATCGAAGCTGCGTTCCTGTGTTTCGAGAATCTGTCCTGTACCCAGCATGGGCAGGTAGAACAGGGCGAAGCAGCCTCCTGCGATGAGTACGGTACAGACAAGTAGGTTGTTGGCGGTCTGCCGGCCTTGGAATTTCATCATACTGCGGGAAATGAGATGCTGATAGGAATGTTTTTTACGGAAGCCCCAGCCGTGGACGACGGTATGCAGCATAATCATATACAGACCGGCAAAAACCGGTGCGAAGAAGAGGTTGATCCATGCAGGCGGGTAGGCGTCAAACAGAGCCATGTATACGCCGGGAGCATTGTAGCCGGTGACGGCTCCGGCAAAAAGAATCAGGATTCCCAGAAGCCCACAGTATTTTTTCGGCTCCCGCACGGGTTCGTTTTTATGTTCCTCATGGATAATATCCATGATGTTGGTCTTTCTCAGGCAGCGGTAAGCTGTGGCACAGGAAAATGTGACAGTTAATGCGAAAAATAGAAAGGAGACTGTCAGACATCTGAAATCAAACTTAAGGCGCATGTCTGAACTGTCTACAATCAGTACACGAAACAGGTTCCACAGACCCCATGTAAACGGAAAACCGGCCAGAATACCCGCAAGGGAGGATGTCATGCTTAGTGTCAGTACTTCCCGGAATAATCCGGGGGAGAGCTTTCTTTTGGAAGCGCCGAGCGCCAGCAGGATGCCGAGCTTTCGGGATTTTTTGCGGAAAAACAGACTGGCAGCGTAGACGGTAAAGATGACGCATCCAAATAGCGCCAGGATAAATATCGCCACAATCTGTTTGCGGCTGTCTCCGCCTTCCGGCAGAATGGTTAAAACTGTCGGAGAGAACATCATTGCCGAGTAAGCGGAAATGAGCATCAGGGCAATAAAGTTGCAGAGCAGGTAGAGGCCTGCTTGTTTCCGGTCGGCTTTTTGTAGTTTTTGTTCTAATTTTTGCATTGTCATCATTGGATATCACCACTCATTTCTTTGATTGTAGTTAGAAGCAGTTCGTGGAAGCTGCTGCGGTTCCCGTTTTTTTCCAATTCTCTGAAAACCATGCCGTCCTTCAGCAAAATGACCCGGTCGCAGAAAGAGGCAAAGAAGCTGTCGTGGGTCACCATGAAGACGGTTGTGTTCATTTGGTTTCTTGCATTTTCAAAGGCTTCCATTACAGTTCGGCCTGATTTGCTGTCCAGATTGCCGGTTGGTTCATCTGCCAGAATCATCAGAGGACGGTTGATTAGGCTCCTGACGACGGCGGCTCGCTGGCGTTCTCCGCCGGAAACTTCGGCGGGATATTTGCTGCGGATATGGTCGATGCCAAACAGTGTCAGGAGATGGTCGGCAAGCTCTTCGCCTTCATGGTCAGCATTTCCCCGAATGATGCGGGGGACAAGAATATTTTCCCGGATCGTCAGACCATCCAGCAGCATAAAATCCTGAAAAACAAAGCCCAGTTTTTCATTACGAACCTTCGCCAGAGCGGTTTCATCGAGATTTGCCAGAGCCGTTCCGCCAAGGCGGATTTCGCCTTTTTCAAATGGAATATAGCAGGAAATGCAGTTTAAGAGGGTGCTCTTTCCGGAGCCTGACGGCCCCATCACTGCGACAAATTCTCCCACTCCGATATGGAGATTGATTTTTTTCAGTACCGGGTATTCTTTTGATCCGGACAGGTAAGATTTGTATAAGTTCTTTACATACAGCATTGTGTTCTCCTTTCTTTTTTGTATATTGGAATAGTGGCGGTACATGAAAGAGTGCGCCGCTCTTTGTGCACTGCTGTCAGGAAGACGATAACACGAAAAAGAAAAAGATGGAGAGAAAAGGGGAAGTTTGGCAGTTCAGATGTAAAGTTTGGAAATAGTCTGCTGAAATTGTAAAGATTTGCAGTTCTCATGGAAAGAACTGCAAGGGAGAGCGCCGGTGAGGGATTCCACAAACTTTGCAGGCATGGTATAATACGTACAGAATCCAATG
This sequence comes from Dorea acetigenes, assembly GCF_025567385.1. NCBI lineage: Bacteria > Bacillati > Bacillota > Clostridia > Lachnospirales > Lachnospiraceae > Dorea > Dorea acetigenes. The sequence goes on along the minus strand of NZ_JAOQJU010000005.1, from coordinate 141,539 downwards.
AAACGGAGTGAGAAGGTAATGCTGCGGATAGCGATCTGTGATGATGAGGTGAATGCAAGGGAATCGTTATACCTCCAATTGGAAAGGATACTGCACGAAGGAGAAGAGGTTGTGTATGAATTTTCCTCCGGCAATGCTGCGGTCAGATGGCTTGAGAAGCACCCGGGAGAGATAGACCTGCTGTTTCTGGATGTGGAGATGGCTGATATGAATGGGATGGAGACAGCCCATAATATTCGAAAATTTAATCGGGAACTCCTGATTGTGTTTGTGACGGGGTATGCAGATTATGTATTTGACGGATACAGTGTCGGCGCACTGGATTATCTGATGAAACCGGTGGATATGGATAAACTGTGGCATACGGTAAAACGCGTTCGAGAGTTACAGCTCCGGGAGCAGGAAGAGATGTATACTCTGAGAAATACAGAGGGAACATATCGGTTCCGGCTTCGGGATATCCTTTATTTTTACAGTGACCGGAGACAGGTTGTGCTGGTATGTTCGCAAAGCGGCGGAGAACTCAGAGAATATGGGTTTTATCAAAAGCTGAATCAGGTAGAGGAAGAGCTTAGACTGCGTAAAGAAAGGTCTGCGGAATATTCATTCGTGCGGATCCATCAGCGTTATCTGGTAAATGCTGTGCGGGTGGAGCATATGGATGCTTCCCATGTTGCCGTGGGTGGAAGAGAGCTTCCGGTAAGCAGGGCTATGAAGAATGAAGCAATGCAGAAAATTGCGCGGGTAATGCTGGAGGTGTCTGTATGCGTACGGTAGCGTTTCTTCTGCAATTAGCGGCTGTGTTGATTTCTACTGCATTTAATACAAAGGCGATAGGGTGTTTTCTGAACTTTAAGAAAAATCGCTTCAGCCGGATTGTGGCGTACCTCTCTTGTTGGGTTGCAACAGGGAATATCCTGTTTATCGGAGACCGGTTCAATTTCCCGGTTGGTCTGGCGGTTTTTGTATTTGGGATGTACATTGCCTGTGAAGGGAGCGGCATTCGAAAAACAGCAGTCAGTATCATGGTAAGCAGTATGATTTTGGCGTATAATACGCTGGCAGACAACTGGGCAGAGCGGCTGTTTGCGGAAGCATCGTTTTATATAGCAGGTCGAGTTTTATTTGCAATCCTCTTTTATCTGGCGGCAAAGCGGTTTGGCCCGGAAAAGGAGTATGATTTATCTGCGCCTATGTGGTGGCTGTTATTATTGCTGTCTCTCACGCCGCTCGGGATTGTGGCTGCGGTTGTGATGATGCCGAGCCCATATTGGGATAATCTGTCGGATATGTGGCTGCATTTTACCCTTCTTGGCATTGCGCTGTTTTCATTTGCAGGTTTACTCTGGGCTGTTTCAGTGCTGGCGGAACAGAAAAAGATGGAAGAACAGGTACTGTTTGCAAAGATAAAACAGAATTATTATGATACAATGGAAGCCAGGCAGTTTGAAGTACGAAGGCTGAAACATGACATGGCAAATCATCTGCAGACACTTGCTGTGCTTCCGGAGCCGAAACGGGAAGAATATATCCGGGAACTGTTGGAAAACGATAGTATCACAAAGACTCTGAATTACTGCGGGGATGCGACTGTGAATGCTGTGCTGACCGCAAAGGAGAGTATGCTGCGCCGGAAGGGGATTACATTTCAATGGAAGATTGAGATTCCGGGGGAACTGCCTTTTGAGAAGATTGATGTCTGTGCGATTTTTGCAAATGCGCTGGATAATGCGGCGGAAGCGTGTGAGCGGCAGGAACTGCCGGAAAAGACAGTGTTTCTGGAGAGCAGGCTGCAAAAGGGGATGTTTCTGTTCTCTGTAAAGAATCCATGTGCCCTGGAAGTAAAGGCAGGAGAAATGCCGCAGACATCAAAGAAAGATACGGAAAACCACGGGTTCGGGCTGCAAAGTATTCGTGAGATTGCGAGGCGTCACGGCGGGGAAATGACGGTTCATGCGGAAGATGGATATTTTGAGCTCTTCGTATATTTTCCCTGTGGAGACGACTAATCTCTCTTGGAATGGAATGAAAAATTTGGGTGGCGGTAATTACTGGAAAGAGTTATTAGCAAAAATATGAACGTGCGGATGCCAGTCAGCCTTTTATGGGACTAAAAAGTTTTTCTGGTGATTTTCCTGCATTAAAAGATATTAATATTGCAAAGAATTACCTTAATGATGAGGAATTGAGAATATTAAATAATATTGTATCAGGTTACTTTGATTTTGCAGAAATTCAGGCTATGCGCCATAATCCCATGTATATGGCAGATTATGTGGAGCATCTTGATAAGGTTTTAAAAACTACAGGTGAAGCTTGTGGTGGGTAATAATGATAGGAAGTGGGACAGGATATGGAGGTGAATATAATGGTGAAAAAAACAGAGATAGTTATGGACGAATATATTGATGTTTTGGAAAAGATAAAAAAGCGAATTAAACAAGCACAGTATCAGGTAATGACAAATGCAAATGTCGAACGCAATATTTTATTTTGGAATATAGGGAACGTAATTCTCCAATACAGCCAATGGGGAAATAAATTTGTTGAAACATTATCAAAAGATTTGAGAATGACTTATCCTAGTAGAGAAGGATATTCCGTTAGAAATCTTAATTATATGAAACAGTTTGCACGCCGAATACCATCTGAAGAAATTTTGCATCAGGGTGGTGCAAAATTGATGGAACTTATATTTTGTGGGAAAAGGGTTGCACGAGCAGTATTAGTACTGTATAAATATTGTTCATATTTCCGCGATTTTGTGGGGATATGTTTTGATTTGGTACTCATGTGGAGAGTGTCGTGCTTCTGTCCCACAAATCACCAGATAGTATCATCAACGTGACGGTGGAATTCGGAGAAGGCGAGGGCAAGGTGCCTCTGGATGCAATAGCGGAGCGTGCAAAGAAATATCAGCCGAAACCGAAAATCACATATAAAATGATACAGGAATATGTGGAAAAGAAATATGGATTTAAGGTGCATACTGCACATATTGCGGAGGTAAAGCGGTCATTAGGTCTGGCAATGTATGATGCTCCAAATGCAGTAGAGGAATCGAAACAACCGAGGAAACATCCACCGAAAGAAAAGGTAGAAGCGATAACGGAGGCGTTTAAATATTTTGAGGTAATCTAATGGATGAAAAGATTTATCAGATTATTTACCATTGGGTGAAGATGTGTGCGGCAGAAGTGCGCCAGAAGATGAATTGTCACATTTACTTGATTATTTACTGGATTTTGCTTGTGATGAAAAAATACTGGGATTGTATAAAAGAGTGTGTAGAAGGTATTTGTATATATATCCTGGTTGTATTAAGAGTTATATTGAAGCATATCGGGAAATGTGGGAAGATGAAGATAGTTATTCAGCAGAATTTTCTTAAAAGGAAAGAGAATAAGGTATTTCGAACATTATGATGTGATTGCAGGAGGCACAATGGGGAAAATAATTAAAGATACAATTCATGCAAATGGGATAGATATTGGAATTTACACGCAGGATTTTGAAAATGAATTTATTTCATTGACGGATATTGCCCGGTATAAGAGCGATGACCCGACGGCGGTTATTCAAAACTGGATGAGAAATCGGGATGTTATAGAATTTCTGGGACTATGGGAAAGGTTACATAATCCAAATTTTAAACCCCTCGAATTCGAGGGGTTTAAAAAGCAGGCAGGAGCAAACGCATTTACAATGTCGCCTAAGAAATGGATAGAAGCTACGGATGCTATTGGTATTGTTTCAAAGTCGGGACGCTATGGCGGAACGTATGCTCATAGTGATATTGCTATGTCTTTTGCAACTTGGATTTCTCCTGAATTCCAGCTATATATTATGAAAGACTATAGGCGTTTAAAGACAGACGAAAACAGTCGGTTATCTTTGGGGTGGAATTTGAATAGAGAAATTTCTAAGTTGAATTACAGGATACATACAGATGCAATTAAAGAAAATCTGATTCCACCAGAATTAACGCCCGCACAGGTGGCGTATACCTATGCTAATGAAGCAGATATGTTGAATGTAGTTTTGTTTGGAAAGACGGCGAAGCAATGGAAAAATGAAAATTCAACGGTGAAAGGAAATATGCGGGATGTAGCAACGCTGAATCAATTACTGGTACTTGCGAACCTGGAAAGTTATAATGCTGTTTTAATTAATCAGGGGAAAAGTCAAAAAGAGCGCATGGAATTGTTGCGACAGTTGGCGGTACAACAGTTGCAAACATTGGAAACGGTGAGTTCAAGCAGCTTATCCCAATTGGGGATAGATTCACAAATGAATTAAATGGGAAGGCTTGACTTTATAGAAATCAACCAAGAGAGCATTAAGATTTTTTTAATCAGTTACCAGAAATCATAAAGAGGGTTATACATGAAATATACATTGGCTCAAAATGCAATAAGCTCACTTAGCATTGCGATTGACAATTTTAAAAAATTTTATTATCACGAAGAAGAATATAAGATGAGCGAGATAGACGAAGCAAAAAAAATATGTATTGTTTTTCTTGAAAACGCAGTTGAACTTATGCTAAAAACTATTTTAATATCTGATGACCCGGTATCTATTTATAAAGAGCCTAATAGTCGGGCTATAAAAAATGCCTTATCTAAGATCACAGATTCATTAAAATTAGAAGATATCCTTATTTCTGAAGGAAAATTTCAAACGATAAAATACATCGAAACTATTGAGAAATATAATAACTTATTTCATAAATCAAAAAAAGTGCATCAGGTTTTAAATAGTCTGGGACAAAAAAGAAATGAGATTACACATTTTGGTATAGATGAATCAGATGATTTGGGCGAGCTTACTATACAAATGCTAAACACTTTCGATATTATTTATAATTATCTTTATCCACAGTTGATTGATTTGGATGACATTGATATTTATTTTAAGAGTGATGATTTGGTTGTTGATACTGTACATGGTAAAAAATTCCTTTTTGATGATGATTTTGTTTATAATAATATTGTGGATTTTCTTGATGAGCTTATGGAGAGTTCGAAAGAATATGTTTGTGCGGTGCGAGCTCAAAACCCTAGCAGTAAGATTGGGGAGTTTAAAGAGATAATGGAAATACTTCTCAATGACAAAAAATATATTGAAATGCAAAAGGAGAATCAAATAGATATAAATTTTAGTGTTTGTAATTTTGACGGTAATGAATATATTCTGGAAATTAAGCAAGAGTCTGAATATTTAGTGAGTATATTTTCATGCTATTCACCATTTTTTAATGTAACAGCATTTTGTGGAGAATGTGGTGAAATATATTTCATAGTGGTACATGATGACCATGATTTATATATTTACAAGGACGATAGTGTGGTATGGCCACAGTATAATGAACCTGAGCTCGATTATCAATGGATAAAAGATTGTGATAATGGTTTGTGTGAAAAGTATAACCTATCAAAACGAAACTTGTTACTAGCTTTTGAAAATGTATTACAGAGAATATAGTGAATATTTGATTATTAAGGATGAATTATTTGTTGGAATTATTGTAAAATAAAATGAATTATTGATGTGTAAATTGAAGGAAAGACTATGTAATCGTATAATATGTTGATATAGAGTTTTCTCAAAAAGTGTGGAACAGGTTTTGTGAGAAACCGTTAATACTGTTGAATGTGTGACGTTGTTGCAGAAGGGGGGATAGATATTGAATGATTTTTCAAAGCAAATGGAAATGGTATTGTACAATTCAGAAGATGGAGATGTATCAGTAAATGCGTATATTAAGGATGAAAGTTTGTGGGTTACTTCAAAAAGCAATGTCTGAGCTTTTTGGTGTAGATAAGTCCGGAATTAGCAGACATTTGAAAAATATTTTTAGTACCGGTGAATTGGACGAGAAGCGGGCTGTCGATGTGGCAGTTCGTTTTTTCTGTCCGCACATGTGACGTGGCGGTGGGCTTGACATTATTAATTTCTCTGTAACGAAATGAGTTTTGGGGAGTCTAATTGGAAAGAGGAGGTGAGATGCTTGTGTTTTGAGGAGGTGTACAAGAGATACTACCGTGATGTGTATTATTACCTGCTGTCGCTGAGCAGTAATCCGCAGACTGCTGAGGATTTGACGCAGGAGACATTTTACAAAGCGCTGAAAAATATACACAGATTCAAAGGTGACTGTCAGCTTAAAACATGGCTCTGCCAGATTGGAAAGAATACGTATCTGTCCTGGTTGAAAAAGCAGAAGCATCTTGCCGATGCACCCATGCAGCCAGAGGTGCAGAGCGATTCGGAGGTGGAAAAAGAAGACGGGCCGGAGCTGGTTTGTATCCGCAGGGAGGAGGCGTTGTCTATCTATAGGATTCTGCATTTTCTGGAGGAGCCATATAAAGAGGTCTTTACCCTTCGGACGCTGGGAGAGTTGTCTTACAGAGAGATTGGAGAAATCTTTGGACGCGGTGAGGGATGGGCGCGGGTAATTTATCATCGGGCGAAATTGAAGATTCAGGAAATGATAAGGGAGGTGCCATAGATGAAGAAAAGGGAATGTGCAATTGTACAGGATTTACTGGTACTGTATGAGGATGGCGTGCTGCAGGAAGAAAGTATGCAGATGATAGAAGAGCATATACGTGGATGCGAAGAATGTATGCGGATTTATGAGAATACAGGTAAGAAATTGCCGATAAGCGGCGGTGAAGAGGAAGCATCAGAGAAAGAACAGGAAGATGCGTCGGCAAAGGTTATGCGAAAGCTGAGTAAGAACCTCTTTTATAAAAATGCAGTAATCTTTGGCGTAGTCGTTGCAGTGCTTCTGATAGGAACGGTTGCTGTGAATGAGATATGCAATCACTATTTGTATAATGGCGGGGGAATTGCCGGGATGCTCTATACGATACCGGCAGATAAAATAGAAGTGACAGAGCTGTACCAGTTAAAAAACGGAGACATTTATTGTACACTGAAGTCAGAGAAGCCAATCGGTGTCCAGTGGGTAAGCGACTGGATTCTGCCGAATGATGAGATTGCGGAAAATACGGAGAATGCGGTACAGGAGATTGGGTTTCGGCAGAAAACTCTCTGGGAGTGGGATACTTCAGAATACAATCAGGTGTCGGTAGTATTTGCAACCAGTCGGCAGGGGGTGTTAGAAGAAAGCGGAGAAAAGATTGTCCAGCGCTGTTCAGAGATTAGTTATTACGGAAAGACCGCAGAGGATAAAAAGATTCTCTGGCAAAGAGGACAGGCGGCAGAGGAAGCCCCGGAGGAAATTGAGCGCAGGGCAATCGAAGAGTATGTGAGAGACGGCCAGGTAGGGAAAGCTGTTCAGGAATGTGAAAACCTGGGATGGGATAGTGAGGAAGAGATAGCGAAAGTTTATCAAGAGGATCATGATATCAGCCGTACATATTATGACAGCGCATATACGGGGGAAAATGTACTGTTTCAGCACGATTATGATGCTGTCTGGAGTATTGAATGGTAGAAATGTATTGTACTATGGACCTGCTGCCGGAAGTTTTACCTCCGGCAGCTGCGGTAGAGCCCGGCAAGCATTAAGACAATTGCGAGTATCTGGACGATATTTACAATCGAACCGCTTACGGAATCTCTGGCAATTAACGCACACATGTTGATAAAAAGACCGCTTAACAGCAGCTTATCCGGCCTGGAGCGGATCGGCTTCGGCTGCTCGCCTTTCTGTTCCAGAAGTTCGTTTATTTTTTGCTTCGTGTGCATGACGGCCCTGAGCAGTCCGATAATCATGAGGGCGAGGATTGCCATGCATACGAGAGGCACGATTTCAATTACACTTGTTGTCAGGCAGGCGGCCATTGCTTCGTAGGTGAAACACAGAATTTCAAAAATTGTAACAATCTTCAGCATTATTAGGATCTTTTTGTAATGCTCTATCTGGGAGTCTGTATCTGTATACAGTTCAAACGGCCCGTCGGCGGCTTTCTTCCGGAGGATGACCCAGAATCCCCACAAGGTGATGATTTCAGCATTCATTTCCTCCATAAATTCCCGGTAATCGTCGCTGACTTTGTAGAACCCGGATGTAAAGTCGACCTGATAAATATATTGCCCCGGCGTACATTTCTCGAAGGTATAGACGCCTGCGAAAAACTTTGTGAGGGCATACCCGTCTGCAGACATTTCATTCAGCCATTTTGTCTCTTTGTCTTTGTTTAAATATAATTTAAATTTCTTCATGTGGGATTTCCTCCATAAGCTTTGCGTTGTCTATCAGTTCCTCTAGCCTGCGGCATTCTTCTTCAAATGCCTGAAGCCCTTCCGGGGTAATCAGGTATTCTTTTTTCTTCCGGGATGTCTTATCCTCGCTGTAGATGCGAATCCATCCTTTTTTGGTTAATGTCTGTATGGCGCCGTAGAGTGTGCCCGGACCAAGGACGACACGCCCTGCCGTCAATGCCTCTACTTCCTGGATGATTCCGTAACCATGGTTCGGCTTCCGAAGTGCAAGTAAGATATAAAAGATGGCTTCGGTAAGAGGAGTGTTTTTATCCATTGTGCGCCTCCTGTCGTTTGACGATATATCGTTCGACGATATATTGCTTGACTACAATATATCAGATGACGATATATTTGTCAATGATATATTGAAAAGAGTTTATCATTTAAAGCTAATGTGTGGTAGAATGATGTTGGGGTCGAAAGCCCCCAACTATGATGCCTACGGATTGCGACGCGTAGCTAGTCCTTTAGGGTTCCGTGCTATGCACTCTCACAATCCTACCCAATATTCGCATATCGTGGGATGTACATCCCACTTTTATGCTCATATCGGGGCGGGTCCCAAGGTCTTTCCCCCACTTATGAGCAAGCTCACGTGGATTCAGACCTTTTGACCCTGGCATCATAATATAATATTTTTAGCAGGAGGTTTATTATGAAGGTATTGATGATTAATGGAAGTCCTCATAAAGAGGGAAATACATATGCTGCTTTGAAAGAGATGGCGAAGATTTTTGCGGAAGAAGGCATTGAGAGCGAGATAATACAGGTGGGGAACAAACCAATCCGCGGCTGTATCGGCTGCCGTGCCTGTGCGGAGAAAGGCAGATGTGTGTTTGATGATTGTGTAAATGAAATTGCGCCGAAGTTTGAAGCGTGTGACGGGCTTGTTATCGGCAGCCCGGTTTATTATGCATCGGCAAATGGTACGATGATTTCTTTCCTGGATCGGTTGTTTTTCAGCACATCATTTGATAAGACAATGAAGGTAGGAGCGAGTGTAGTGGCGGCAAGAAGAGGCGGGCTCTCAGCGACCTTTGATGAGATGAATAAGTATTTTACCATCTGCGGCATGCCGGTAGCGTCCGGTCAGTACTGGAACAGTGTGCATGGCAGGGAGATTGGCGAGGCGGTTCAGGATGCGGAAGGTATGCAGGGGATGCGGACGCTGGCAAGGAATATGGCGTTTCTGATGCGGGCGATTAAACTTGGGAAGGAACAATACGGTCTTCCGAAGAAAGAACCTTTCGAGAGAACGGATTTTATCCGATGAAAAGAAATGTGACAGCAGGAGAGAAGTTGATAGTTAAATTATATGACGAAATGTATCAGGAAAACTTTTATAATGATTTTGACAAGAACTGACCTGAATTTCTTTCAGGCCAGTTCTTTTTATTGTATAATTAAAAAAATTGAAAAATTATTATGAGGGAAAATATGAAGTTAAGATTTAAAATCTTATTTATGTGTCTTGGATGTACGCTTATAGCGTTATTGCTGCAGACATGGCTTTTTCAGGAGACATCATCTTCTCTGATTTATGGACAGGCGAAAGAGGAAAGTGAAAACTCCCTGCAGAATATGCAGAATGAAATTTATGATTTTGCAAAGAAGATGGAAAGTAACTTGATTGAGGTATATACAGAAGAAGAACTGATTGAGAGATTAAGTGATAATCCCGGAATTGAAACGCTGCGTTCTGAGTTTTACCGGAAGGCTTATGATATAGGTACGAGTGAATTTGAAACGGGTGATAATGTTGTGGCATTATATTTGTATACCATGGATCATGAGATTGTAAGTACATACCGAAGAGCTGTTACACCAAAGCATAATTATCAGATTGATATTTACGATGATATAGAAGGAGAAAATGCCCGTATAGTTATGGATTATGTTGAATCTGATGATTCAGCAATGCTGATATCCAGTTATTATAATCCATATCGGGAAAAGGACATTTTAAGGTTTGTGCTGAAATTGTATTATAATAGCGACCGGAACGATAAGGTCGGATATATTGTATGTGATATTGATACGAAGACGATTACTACAATCATGGAGAAGTACCGTACAGACAGCACTGTATTTATGTGGCTCCAGCCGGAAGGAGACCGTCCGGCATTATCTCTTGGAAGTCTGTCGGAGGGCGAGCAAAAATATTATGATGAAACAACCAGAAAGATAGAAAAGGGCGAAACTGTGACAGCATCCGATCGTTTAAAGCAGGAGCTGTTTCAGGTAAAACAGAATAAATATAATCTTACGGCTTATTCGATGATGCCAAGGAATCTGCTGGAGCAGAATCAGAGGAATCTGACAGCGAATCTGATACTGATTGCAGCCTGTATGATTATTATGGCAACGATATTAACGCTTTTAATATCAAGAAACATCACCCGTCCGCTGGACATTCTGATGGGAACGATACAGAAGATAAAGAATGGCAATACGCAGCTGCGGGCTGAGATCTCTAACAAAGATGAAACAGGTGAGCTTGGAAAGAATTTTAATGAAATGCTGGATCAGATGGAAGAGTTAAAGGAGAAGGAATACCAGGCAAAGCAGCTTCTGACCCAGGCGGAGTATAAAGCTTTGCAGGCACAGATCAACCCTCATTTCTTATATAACACATTAGATACAATGAGCAGTATAGCAGAGATTAAAAACTGTCCGGAAGTCAGTATGCTGAGCCAGTCATTGTCCAATCTATTCCGGTATAGCTTAAATATGAAAGAGCCTTTTTCAACAGTGGCGAAAGAAATTATGCATTTGAAAAATTATACACAGGTTATGAGTATCCGTATGCATGATAATATTCATTATATTTTTGATGTGGATGAACAGTCGCGGCGCGCTTTGATTCCGAGAATTTCCCTGCAGCCTCTGGTGGAAAATGCGATTAATCATGGTCTTAGAAATAAAAGGGGAGATAAGGAAATACGAATTGAGATAAAAGTGAAAGCGGACAAGCTTCATATATGTGTGGCTGATAATGGAGTGGGAATGGAAGTGACAGAAATAAATGCAAGTTTAAGAAAGAATGAAATAGGTCCTGTGGAACAGGGGACGTCAATTGGTCTGCATAATATTAACGCCCGTTTAAAAATCCTGTACGGGAAACAGTATGGAATTTATATAGAAAGTAAAATAGGAGAAGGTACCCGGGTACATATGACTTTGCCCAGAAATACAGAGGAAAGAGACCATGTATGAAAAAAAGTATAAAGTATTGATTGCAGATGATGAATATTGGACCCGCGAAAAACTTCGCAATATGATTTTGTGGGAAAAATATGGACTGGAGTTTTTAGAGCCGGCGGTTAATGGGGAAGATGCTTTACAGAGCATAGAGGAATACAGGCCGGATATATTAATTACAGATATTAATATGCCATTTCTAGACGGGGTACAACTTTTGACAGAAGTCGGGAAAAAATATCCTGATATAGTTACCTTTGTAATCAGCGGCTATGATGATTTTGACTATGTCAGAGATACATTTATGTCCGGGGCGATTAATTATCTGGTAAAACCGGTTACGAAGATTGAGTTAATAAAGGCTGTTGTGAAAGCATTGGAAAAAATCAGTGAGCGTGAAAATGAACAACTGGAATTATTAAAGGCGGCGTCTGTCATACAAGACAGTGAATTCAGCCAGATGATCCAGCGAAGAGAAGTGCCGGAGAATTCATTCCGTTCTACTGATAATTTTATGGAATTTGCAGAGATGAGTCTGATGCTGATAAAGATACATAATCTTCAAGAAGCGATCCGGGCAAGTGGGCATGACAGGAATTTGATTTCATATAATATAAAGAAAGAAATCAAAGCAGCATTTAACAATGAAAATCTGATTGTATTTAATAATATTTACAGGTTGAATGAATTTATTGTTGTAACAGATAAAAGCAAGCGGGATTTGATAAAGACGGCGGAGAAAATAAGGTTTAGATTTTCAACATTTATAAAATCCTGCATTACCATATGTATCAGCGCCCAATCGTATTCTATGGAAAGTATTCATATGGCATATGTTGAAGCAATCGGGATTTTGATGACGCGTAAATATTGTCTGAAAGATGAAGTGCTCATTTCTGATAGAACAGGTGGAGAGAAGGAAAAGGTTGTTGCTCATTTTAAGCCGGATTATGAGAAACATCTGAAAAATGCTTTAAGAACAGGCGACGTCGAATTAATTAAAAAGATTGTATTTAAATGGACAGGCCTTATAAAGTGTCAGAAGAACGGTTGGAGTTATCTGGAGGTAAAGCAGACTGTACGCCAGGTCCTGACTATATTGTTAGATTATGTGATACAGAAACAGGGATTTATGAAGGTGGCTGATGTGGAAAGTTTTCTGGAGACGATTGAGAAGACGACAGAGTCTCTGGATTTGCAGCTTCTATGTGAGATGCTGGAAGAAGTGATTGAATATCTGATACCAGAAAAGGAAGAGCATACAACAAACGCAATGGCGGAGATTGTCCACCAGGCGGCAGGCTGGATAGATGAACATTATTCAGAAGAAATGTCACTGGCAATGCTGGCAGAACGATATCATGTGGCGAGTACTTATTTTTCCAGAATGTTCCGGCAGGAAATCGGTGAGAGCCTCATTCTTTATATTACGCGCAGGAGAGTAGAAAAAGCGAAAGAGTATATAAGAAACAGTGATATGAATTTGACTGAAATTGCGTTTGTCGTGGGATATGATGATTATGCATATTTCAGCCGTGTATTCAAAAAGAGTACAGGGGTGAGTCCCCGTGATTATAAGAGTCAGTGCAGGGAGGAGAAAATGTGAAACGGATTTTAATATATCTGATAGTTTTGTGTATTGCTTTCCTTCAAGGGGGATGTACACGTTCTTATATAGAAGACGAAGAGGAGCCAGAGCAGATTGTACTCAGTGTGCTGGCGGGGCAGTCTACATCGGATGCCGGGGTAGAAGATATGATTGATGAATGGATGATGGAATATTTTCCCGGGGTTATTCTGGAATGGGAGTGTGTAGACTGGGGAGATCGTTTTGCATCTCAGATGAGAGGAAGGTTCGCGGCAGGAGATATTCCGGATATTATGATCGGAAAAGCGCAGGATGTACAGGTTTATGCGAAAACAGGGAACCTGGGAACTATTTCTTCAAAATGCAGGGAGAAGATTGTAGAAGAAGCGCTGGGTTCTGTAACCGTTGATGGAGAAATGTATGGGATGCCGTATAATGCATGGTACCAGGGCGTTATCTATAATAAAAATATTTTTGAAATATATGGGCTCGCTCCGCCGTCGACAATGGAAGAGCTGCAGGATATTACTCATACGTTGAAGCAGGCGGGCATTGTTCCCTTTGCAGCACACTTTCAGGAGAGCTGGAAGGTGGCAAACATGACGATGCAGTATATGATGAATGATATTTTTAAGGAGGATGCCATCTGGGGCGATAAATTCCGGGAAGGCAGTGAAGGGTTTCTTCAAAATGACAGTGTAAGGCATTGTTATTTGAATAATCAGTTTATATTGGAAAACACATGGGAAGATGCGCTTCAGATCAATCAGTTTGAAAGCGACAGCCGATTTACGCAAGGAGAGGCGGCGATGTATATGACGGGCTCCTGGTCTATGCAGTTTGCAAATCAATATGGAAAAAATATTGATTTTGGTATCTTTCCATTTCCAAACCAGAATGGAAATGCACAGTTGATCCGGGAAACAAATATGACATTTATGAAGAGCGCCGATACAGAGTACAGTGAGCTCATAGATGAGATTTTTTATGCGCTTCTGGACGATGAAAAACTGACGCAGGAAATACTGGATTTCACACAGTCATCCTCGGTAGTAAAGGGAATTGTTCCGATACATGAAAGCAGGATACAGGATGATATAGACCGGTATGAAGCAAGTGGTGAAATCATTGATGTTACAACGGGAAACGCACAGCTTATATGGAATTTTCAAAATGAGCTTGCAGCGCAGCAGTTGCTCTGGCTGAAAAAAGAGAAGACACTGGACGAGGTGCTGCAATATGCGGACGAGCATAGAGCATTCAGCGCATATACAAAGGAAAAATGATATGAGAATAAAATGTTGAAAAAAGTGCAAGAAAAAAGTACAAAATGTCCTATTATTATTAGACTTTTTTTTGTTATAATTTAATTGTATATGTGATAAATAGCCGACGAAGGGAACCGGCTGGGTTATTGCAGAAGGAAAACAGCGAAATATTTTAAGAGGAGGAATATGGATGAAAAAGAGAATAGCAGCATTACTCTTAAGTATGGCAATGGCAGCGACTATGATTCCGGCAAACATAGTCAGCGCCGCGCCGGAGAGTAAAGATAGCCTGGATGAAGTAATAGAACTCCAGGAAGCAGACAGCAGTCTGCCGACGCTGACGGTGGACATGGCGCCCGAAGAGCAGCGGGAGTTAAAGCACGGTGCATCAGGGTGGCTGTACGGGCAGGGCGATGCGGAAGTGCCCACAACCAATACGATGACGCCCCTGAAACCGCATACAGCGGTTCAGAAAGCACCTTATGGGATGCAGCATCCCAACGGAGATACACTGGATGTTGCGGAATCGTTTTTAAATGCAGGCGGCAAGGACATCCAGATTTATGTGCCGGATTATTATGCTCTCTGGTTTTATGAGTTCAGCACGACGCAGGAGTATCTGGAGATTCTGAAGATGCAGGCGCAGGCATGTATTGATAAGGGAATTGAGGATAAGGTTGTCTATGTTCTGTATAATGAGCCATTTGACTACTGGATCGGAGGAACTTATACAGATCCGGAGACCGGTACAGTGTCCACAGGCTGGGACAGCCTGAACTGGTACTGGGAGGATATGTATCAGGCAGTTGTAAAAGTATATAAAGATAACGGTGTTAAGAGTAAGCCGCGGTTTGCAGGCTTAAACCTGGCCGGATATAACGAGAGTGTCATGGATGCCTATGTTAAGTTCTGTGTGGAACATGACTGTATGCCGGATGTTGTTACATGGCATGATCTTAGTACAAGGCAGTTTGATAACTTTGAAAAGGAGTACAATCATTACAGAAGTCTGGAGAAAAAATATGGAGTCGTAGAACCAAGGGAGATCGTAATTAACGAATATGCAGCGGATTATGAGTGTGCATCTCCCGGGGATCTGATTCGTTGGATTGGCCTTTTTGAAGAATTTAATGTATCCGGGTGTATGCCGTTCTGGCATCTGTCTAATAACCTGAACGGTATTGCAGCAGATAATAATGAAGGAAATGGCGCATGGTGGCTGTATAAATGGTACGGAGATATGTCAGGACATTACCTTCCGATTCAGACATCTAATGCAGAAAAGCATGATTTTTATGGAGCAGCGTCTCTTGATAATAATAAGAAGAGCGCCAGTGTTATATTCGGCGGGCTGAATGGAGCTGGTAATATTGTACTGGACAACATTGAGGATTCAGAGACCTTCCGGGGAGAAGACAGGGTACATATCAAAATTGAGGCAACAGACTACACTGGTTTTCATGGTGTGGCAGAAGAGCCGAGAATCGTAAAAGAAGGCGCCGTAGAAATCATAGGTGGTAAAGTAACAGTACCGGTATCTGATATGCTGGAGATGAGCGGATACCGTATCACAGTGACAAAAGCGACAGATGATGAGCCAACGGGTTTCTTAAGCTCCACATGGAAAGAAAAATATGAAGCAGAAAATGGTTCTTTATTCGGTGGCGCGGCACCTGCAGATGCAGCCGGAAATATCGCGCAGTCCGGAAGAAGAAGAGTGGGCTGGGTGCAGAGTGCACAGTCTGGCGTGGATATTCAGGTTACGGTTCCACAGAATGGATATTATAAATATGACATGGTATATACAGCGGGAAATGGATGTAATACTGCCGATCCGACTCAGAATACACCATATACTGCTTATCAGGATTTGATTATTGACGGCAAACAGACAGAGCGTATGGTACTTCCGACTACGCTTAGTTTTGGAATGGGCGGTATGTACAGTACCTATGTGTATTTGACAGCAGGCAATCATACAGTAAGAATTGTCGGTGTGGATGTTACCCGTTCCGCAGATATTGACTGTATCTATCTTACTTACAAAGGACCGGAAGAGACTGATACGGAATTTAATAAAGTTTATGAAGCAGAACTTTCAGAATTCAATGAACTTGCAGGAAATAAGACAGCTCTTACAACAGAACGTGAAGGAAGCATTGACTATGTAACCGGTCTGGAAAAGACAAGTGTAACAAAAGGCGGTGGTCTGAGGGTAAATGTAATCGTACCGGATAATGGTATGTATACGTTGAAGCTTCGCTATGCTTCGAAAGAAAATGCAACAGCAAATATTTATCAGGATAATGATACGGTAAATCTGAATCATAAGACAGCGGCGGTTTCTCTCAAAAAGACAGATAATCAATGGGCAAATGCATACCAGACAGTATTTATGCAGAAGGGTATCAATATCATAGACATTGATACTGACAAAGAAATCAGTCTGGATTATGTAGAGGTATCCCAGGCAGTTGTAGAGCCGACTGCAGTTGTAGAAGCAGAGAGCGGAAGCTTTACCGGAGAGGCAGCCGTAGGAAATAACACAAATGTTACAACGTTTGCTTCAGCAGGAAGCTATGTTGCAGGTATCAAAGCAGCTAACAGCGTAGAAGTAATTGAGCCGGACGATCCGGAATTTGAAGTTTACGGACGGGGACGTTTTGTAGATCTTGGGGAGGCAGTTGATAAGAACAGTCTTACGATTACGGTAGAAGTTCCGTCAGCGGGCACATACAATATGGCAGTTTATCAGTCAAGCGGTGAGCTGTTTGGTGAGCATGCATATAATGCACAGATGACAGAGCGGTACGCATCCTTCTCTGTAAATGGCGGCGAGGCAAAGAAGGTAGTCTTCCGCAATACATACAGTGATGAGACCTTCCGTTCACAGGTCATTCCTGTAGAGCTGAAAGCTGGTAAAAATACGATTAAGATTTATAATGACAATTCAAAGATTGTTACGAACGGTATCCACCAGGGCGGCGTTAAGATTCCGGCAAATATTAAATATAATGTACTTACAAACTATACGCCGAACTTTGATAAGTTTGAATTTTATCCCAAGACAGCAGATACAGCCGTTGAAGATACGGATACCTTCCAGATAACGGCGGCTTCTTCTGAGGATGGCATCGTTACGGCAGACAAGACGAAGGTAGAAAAAGGCGGAACAGTACGTCTGACATTTACCCCGGCAGAGAATGCTTCTCTGATAAAGGCGACGGTAAACGGCAGGAATATTCTGGAGCAATTAAATCCGGCAGGCGGCGCTTACGTGCTTACCAACGTGCAGGAGGATATTACGGTCAAAGGCTTTTTTGAAGCAGAAGAAGAGGCGGAGCTTTTGTATTCTGTCAATTGCGGCGACGTGAATCCGACAACCTTAAGCTCGGGCGATACGTTTGGATCGAACAACAGTGTGACAGATCAGTTCTACGGAGCGGATGCAAAGACAGGGAAGAAGTGGGGCGTCGTGGATACGTACCAGGCAGACGGCAATTATCCGGATCTGCTGACCGGTGCAAAGACGTGGCCGTGTGAGAATGACGGTGCGACAGACAGCTCACCCAGAGGAAAGTCTTTCCGTTATGCAAGGAACCAGGCGACGTCGGATGTAGGTGTTGTATATCGGTTCGGGCTGGAAGCAAATAAAACCTATGATTTGGAGATGGGCTTCTATGTGCCGTCCGGCTGGACGAATGCAAGTTATCCGCGAACCATGAAGCTGGTGCTGAATGGCACGACAGCGGCAGGATATGAGAATTTCACGGCAAGCAACAGCGCTTCCAGTCCCTATATTATTAAGACGAAGGCAGTGGCTGACAGCGACGGTAATCTGGAGATTCAGATTGGACATGCGTCAGACGCCGTGTGGGGACCGGTAGTAAGCTATATCGATATCTTTAGTACAGTGGAAGGAAAGGAACCTGAGAAGGTAGATAAGAGCGAATTGCAGGCGCTTGTAGAAAAGTATCAGGATGCAGAGAAGAAAGGAACCTCTGATGCAGATTGGAGCGAATTCTTAAGTGCTCTTGAGAATGCAAAATATATCCTTGGAAGCGACAGATTTACAGAAGAAGATGTGAAGGCGGCAGCAGACAGGCTCCAGGAAGCAGCCGGGAAGCTGAAGGAAGAGGCAAAGCCAGATCCAACACCAGACCCGACACCAGACCCGACCCCGGACCCGACCCCGGATCCAACGCCGACGCCGGAGTTGCCATATGTGGACGTAAAGGAAGGCGATTGGTTCTACAATGAAGTAGCTTACAATTATGTTAAAAAAACCATGACGGGAAAAACCGATACACAGTTTGCCCCGTATGAGACCCTGGTACGTGCACAGTTTGCGATTATCCTTCACAGGATAGAAGGAGAACCGAATGTGGCATATACGGCAAGATTCCCGGATGTAGCGGATAAACAGTGGTACACCACAGCCATTCTCTGGGCGGCTGATGCAAAGGTGGTTACCGGATATACCGACAGTGGTTACTTTGGAACCAATGATCCGATTAACCGCGAGCAGATGGCGGTGATGATGTACCGCTATGCAGGCTACAAAGGATATGACACAAATGGGAAGACAGACTTTGGCGAATTCACGGATGCCGGTAGAGTAAGTGGATTTGCGAAAGAGGCGATGCAGTGGGCGGTAGGAAATAAAATTATTACCGGTAAGACGAATGATGACGGTTCCTTCCGGCTCGATCCACAGGGCAATGCCAGTCGTGCGGAATGTGCGATTATTATAAAGCGGTTTATGGAAACATATGGAGAATAGGGAAGGAAAGAGTTCTGGTGAAACCGGCGCGGCGAAAGTCGTGCCGGTTTCACCGTTTTACTTTTTATAGATGACCGCGCAGAGCAGTGAGGACACCGGAACGGTCAGGATGACCCCGCAGCTGGAGGCGATTCCCTGCATGATTTCGATAGCGATGTCATACATGTTGACGATCTGCTGGTATTGATAAGCGTAAGCATAGAGGAATACCAGTGTGTTGATGGAGCCGCCGGTAAAGGCGAGAATTAGGGTATTGGACATGGTTCCCATCATATCTTTGCCGATCCGCATACCGGATTGGAATAATTCTTTTCTGTTAAGAGAAGGATTCTGCTCTAATACTTCCTGGAGACTGGATGCAATAGACATACTGACATCCATGACAGCTCCCAGCGCGGCAATCAGGATTCCGGAGAAAAGAAGCTCGCCAATCCGGATTCCGGTCTGTTCCTGAACGTAGATCAGGTTTTCAATATCGGATACGTTATATCCGGTAACCTGGGCGAGCCTGCCAAATAGGGAGGCAAGAAGACCTGCCGCAATGACCCCGGTTATAGTTCCCAGCATTGCAATCAGCGCCTTTTTCGTAAATCCTGCAATGAGGAACATGGTAACAATGGTCGTGAGGACGACAGTGAGAACAGCGCCCAATACCGGAGAGTATCCCCGGTAGATGAATGGAAGGAAGAAGTAAAGGATCAGGAAAAAAGTGAAGGCAAGGCCTCCAATGGAGCATAACCCTTTTTTCCCGCCAAGCAGCCATATCAGGAGCAGGAAGAAAGCGACGAATCCGTAGACAATTGGTTCCCGGTAGAAACTATACACGGAGGCTGTTAATTCGCCCCGGGATTCTGAAACGATGGCGGTCACTTTCATGCCTTCCCGGCAGTGGGCGCCATACAGATAGCTGGAGGAACTGAGGGCTTCCAGGGTTTCGCCTTTATGGCTGCCGCTCAGCAATTCCAAAAGGACGGTCTGATTGCCGATATAGGTTCCGGCTTCTTCGTTATCTTCTATGACGGAGAGGACGCGAGCCTTGACAAATTCCCGACCCTCGTTTTCCATAAGCGGTTCTCTTTCTATTTGGTTTAACTGATAAATCCACAGCAGGAATCCTGCTGCTGCAAGAATCAGCAGCAACAGGATTCCTCTTTTCTTTCTTGTTTTTAACATAGCATTTCCTTTCGGTTTTTAATTAAGAGCGTCGGAGTACGTGATATAACGGTCCAGTACTGCGGCAGTCTCTGCACGGTTAATGCTATTCCATGCATTTAACAATCCGGTGGTTCCATCGCCCTGAATGATTTTTTCTGTAACAGCCCATTTCATAGCGTCAAGCGCATAGGCAGTTACGGATTGTCCATCCGGGAAGCTGTCCAGGGAAGCGGAAGTGGAAGTGCCGATTCCATTTTTCTTAGCATAGCGGTACATCATGGTAACCATCTGCTCTCTTGTGATTTCATCGGCAGTTCCAAATAATCCGCTGTCAGTGTAACCGGTGATGACGTCATTTTTGTATGCCCAGATGATTGCGTCGGTGTACCACTGGTCTTTTGGAACATCAGGGAACGCCTCTTCGTAGGTTACCGCAGGAGTTCCTGCCAGGCGGTATAAGGTTACGGCGAACTGGGCACGCTTCAGGGTCTCGGCAGGGCCGAACCGGGTATTGGTAAGACCGGTCATGATTCCTTTTTCATACATGGATTTTGCATAACTGTAGAACCAGGAATCTTCGCTGACGTCTTCATAAGGGAGGGTAGAAGCGTCCGCCTTTTCGATTGTAAAGGTCTTATCAATCTGTTCACCGTTGTCTGTACGGTAAGTGGCGATGGAGAAGGTGTTGCTGTCGACATTTATTACGGAGTAGGTCGGCACGTCTTCCTGCCATCTTTCAGCAATATAGCTCTGCTTTCTGGGGACAAGGTCATAATATTTGCTTCCGGAAGAAGAACTTGCTGTCATGTACAGGATACCTTCCGGATTTACAACCAGTTCTTCGTTGTCGGATTGTACGGCGTCTTTGTCCATTACGCTGTCAAGATAGTTCAGATATTTCTGTTCTGCCTCATCAGTAGTGTCATCCTTTATATTACCCGGCGCTTCATAGCGAGTCTCCGGATCTTCTCCTGCGTCCATATCTTTATCCAGCTGTTCGTCAAATTCGTCGTCGGTATATTCTACCGTTTTCTGTCCGCCCTGCAGGATCTCTGAACGGGAATACGCATGGTCATGACCGGTCAGAACCACGTCAATATCATTTTCCTCAAAATAAGGAACCAGGGTATATCTTAAGTTGGTAATCTCCGGTTCGTTGGAGTGCTCGGCAGAACCGTAGATATCCTGATGCAGTGTTACAATCCGCCAGGTCTTGTCCGGATGCGCATTGACAGCTTCTTCAATAAACTGCTTGTGCTCCGTGACGTTGGTGTCCTGCGTGTTGAGCATGATAAATAACGCGTCGCCGTATGTATAGTAATAATCGCCGCCGACAATATCATTGGAACCCAGTTCACTTAAGTTCGGAATGTTGAAATGATAAAGGTAGTTAGGGTTGTCAGCGTCATGGTTGCCGACTGTGGTTGCCACGGGAACAGACTCTAATTTGTCGGCGCTTAAGTATCCGGCGTATTCGATTTCGCTGTTGGTGGCATCCTTGTTAGGCGCTTTCTTCGCTGTGGTCTGAATCTGGTCTCCGGCAGAAAGGACGAAGCTTGCGTCTGATTCCCGCTCAAAAGCCTGGTTTAAGGTGTCGTTCCAGTTGAATGCATCGCTGCATACAGAGGCAGACTGTGCCGCATAGAATTCTTCACTATCCTCTCCCTTTAATTCATTGGAAGAGCCAATCTGCGGGTCGCCTACATAGATAAAACTGAATCCGTCAGAAGCATCCTGTACGGTGAAAGCGACTTCTTCGCCGCCATCTGTCTGATAGCTGTGCTCTCCCGGAAGAAGGTCTTTGGCAGTTGCCTTACAGACATAGTATGCGGAGCCGTCTTTTGCTGTCGGTCCTTCGGAAACGGTTACGGCTACCGATTT
Organism: Dorea acetigenes; assembly: GCF_025567385.1. Taxonomy (NCBI): domain Bacteria; kingdom Bacillati; phylum Bacillota; class Clostridia; order Lachnospirales; family Lachnospiraceae; genus Dorea; species Dorea acetigenes. The sequence continues at coordinate 119,422 of NZ_JAOQJU010000005.1, read as the reverse complement.
GCCGTCAACTGTCAGAGTAGGTGCTTGGGTTTTGGAATACCAGCCGAAATTTATCTGCGTCTCGTCTTCGCCCATGGAAAGAGACATCTGTGTCCAGTCATCTTTTATGGTTTCCCATTCTGTCTGCCATTGTTCGTATGCTCCGTTTGCCGCCGCCGGTGTGTCTTCTGCATTGGTTTTCCCATCCGGTGCCGGAGCTGCAGATACGCTGCCTGTAGAACCGAAGCACAATGCCCCTGCTAATAATAAGGCTATGATTTGATTTCTTTTTTTCACATGAACCTCCCGAGCGTCTGTACGCTCTTTTCACAATTATTTTCCTATCTATAAATGTCAGCTTCCAGGCCTTGAAACTATCCGTATTTTATTCCATCGTATACGATGTTTCAATAGACTTTACATATATCTAACAGTATTTAACATAAACCATGAAATTTGTGACCGGAAATTCACAGAAATTTTAAAGAAAAAACACGGGTTCAACAATGAAAGAACACATTTGCTGCATAGAATAGTCAGGAAAACGGAGAGGAGGTATGAACTTGATAGAAGTGCAGAATCTAGTGAAAATGTATGGGAAGCATCTGGCGGTGGATCACTTGAGCTTTACCATAGAGAAAGGGCAGGTATATGGGTTCCTTGGACCGAACGGCGCGGGGAAATCAACGACTATGAACATTATGACCGGATACCTGGGGGCTACGGAAGGAAAAGTTCTGATTAATGGACACGATATACTGAAAGAGCCGGAGGCTGCGAAGCGGTGTATAGGTTATTTGCCGGAGCAGCCTCCTCTTTATATGGAAATGACGGTTCTGGAATATCTTACATTTGCGGCAGAGCTGAAGAAAATCCCGTCAAGTGAACGGGAAGGCCAGTTAAAGGCGGTTATGGAGCTTACGAAGCTTCAGGATGTAAGTATGCGGCTGATTCAGAATCTGTCCAAAGGATATAAGCAGAGAGTGGGGCTTGCGCAGGCGATTCTTGGATTTCCGGAAATTATTATTCTGGATGAACCGACGGTGGGACTTGACCCGAAGCAGATTATTGAGATACGGGAGATGATTCGTAAACTTGCCAAGAATCATACGGTAATTTTAAGTTCCCATATTCTTGCGGAGGTGCGGGAGGTCTGCGATTACATTATGATTATCTCCGGCGGAAAACTGGTGGCAAGTGACAATCCTGAGAATCTGGAGAAGAAAATCGGCGGCGATGGCGTTACGGAAATCCAGGTAAGAGCAACGGTAGAAGAGGTAAAAGAAATCCTGTCGGGCGTGCCGGGAATGGGTAAGGCGGAGTTTACAGACCATAAGAACGGGCTGGTGACTGCAAAGATAGAAAGCAGTGCGGGGCAGGATATCCGGGAAGAACTGTTCTTTGCTTTTGCGGGGAAAGGGGTTCCGCTGCTGGAGCTTACAAGGACGAAGACCACCCTGGAAGAAATCTTCCTTGAACTGACACAGGGAAATATTGTAGAAAGTGAGGAACAGATAGATGGCGGCGATATATAAAAGAGAACTGAAATCCTACTTTCATTCCATGATAGGTTATGTGTTTATTGCCTTTTTAATGGTGTTTATCGGTATCTATTTCATGGCGTATAATCTGAATTACGGTTATCCGTATTTTTCTTATGTTTTAAACAGCGTGGCATTTATTTTATTAATTGCAATTCCGGTGCTTACCATGCGGAGCTTTGCAGAAGAAAGGAAGAACAGGACGGATCAGCTTTTATTTACCTCTCCGGTGAATCTGTTTGGAGTGGTAATGGGGAAATATCTTGCAATGGTTACCATTTTTGCTATTCCGTGTGCGCTGTGCCTGATTTTTCCGTTGATTATCAAGGCCCAGGGGAGCGCGTATTTAAAGGTGGACTATCTTACCATTCTGCTGTTCTTCCTGCTGGGGTGTGTTTACATTGCGATTGGAATGTTCATATCTTCTCTGACAGAGAGTGCGATTCTTGCAGCAATCGGAAGCTTTGGTGTTCTGCTTATCCTGTATCTGTGGAGCGGAGTGATGAGTTTCCTCCCAAGTTCGGCAGGTGCGAATGCGGTGGGGCTTCTGTGTATTGCTACGCTTCTTATATGGCTGGTATGGCATATGACGAAGAACTGGCTGCTTGCCGCATGTCTTGAGTTAGCGGCGGTTGTGGGCGGCGTAATTGTCTTTGTGGTAAATTCCAGTATTTTTGAAGGAGCGCTGCAAAATATTCTTGGAAATTTGGATTTGATAGAGATTTTTACCGGAGTTCTGTCAAATAACCTTTTAGATGTCAGCGGGATCATCCGGTATCTGACGGTGGCAGGAGTATTTATTTTCCTGACAATGCAGATGATTCAGAAGAGACGCTGGAGTTAGGAGGTCAGAATGTTGGAAAAAATAAAAAAGATTTTTAGAAGCACGACTTCCAGAAACGGGAGCTACAGTGTGGGAATGATTGTTCTGGTAATCGGCATTGCGGTGGTTGTGAATATGATTGCGGGACAGATACCGGAGTCCTACCGCAATATTGATGTCAGCGACAACAAAATATATGAGATTACGGATACGAGCAGAGAGATGCTTAAGTCCCTGGATAAAGAAATAAAATTCACTGTATTTGCAGAGAAGGATTCGACTGATGAAAGAATTCAGACCTTTCTTAAAAAGTATACGGGGCTGTCGGATAAGATAGAAGTAGAATGGGTGGATCCGGTGCTGCATCCGTCTGAGCTTACGGAAAATAATATGGAGGCAGATGGAATCCTTATTTCCTGTGAAGAGACGGGAAAGAGCACGTCGGTTACCTTTGATGATATACTGGTGACGGATGAATACTCCTATTATATGACCGGCAGTTCTTCGCCTACAGAGTTTGACGGAGAGGGTCAATTCACAAGCGCAATTAATTTTGTCGCCAGCGGGGAAACGAAAAAACTGTATTATACTTCCGGTCATGGTGAGCAGACTTTTTCTTCTTCGGTAACAGAATTGCTTGAGAAAAATAATATCGAAGGAGAAGAAGTAAATCTTCTTATGACAAATGAGATTCCGGAGGATTGCGAACTATTGATGCTGTATGCGCCGACGGCTGATATCTCAGAAGAAGAAAAAGAACGGATTCTTTCCTATATGTCAGAGGGCGGAAAAGTATTTATTATCCTTGGAGAGATGGAAGGAGATGCTCCGAATCTGGATGCGCTGTTAAATGAATATGGTATGCAGCGGGAAGAAGGGTATATTGCGGATATGCAGCGCAATTACCAGGGAAATTATTACTACATTTTCCCGGAAATCACAGCAACAGGAGAGCTGGCGGAAGGGCTGTCCTCAGATATGGTATTACTGGTGAATGCGCATGGCCTGACAATGACGGATGCGGCGCGGGATACCATTTCCGTTACGGAATTTATGCAGACTTCTTCCCAGGCGTATGCAGTGACGGAAGAGACTCAGGAGGAAGGCACTTATACGCTTGGAGCGGTTGCCACGGAAACCATTTCCTCTGAGGAGGAAGACGCAGAAGATGAAAGCAGTGATTCTGAGGAAGAGACGAAGGAGAGCCGGCTTACAGTAGTGTCTTCTGACAGTTTGATTGACAGTCAGCTTACGGATAATCTGGCAACGCTGGAGAACCTGGATCTATTCATGAATGCAGTCACCAGTAATTTTGACGATACGCAGAATGTAGCTATCGAGGCGAAGAGCCTGGAGATTACTTACAATACCATGAAGCATACCGGTGTGACAGGAATGGTCGCGATTGTGGGAATTCCGGCGCTTGTACTTCTATTCGGCTTCATGAAGTGGTGGAAGAGAAGAAAGGCATAGAGAAGGAGGCCCCGTATGAAATCAAAAAAAGGATTCTTTATATTGTTGGCAGTGTTCTTAGTGCTGGTGGTATGTTATCTGGCGCTGAAAGTATGGACCGAGAAAGCGCAGGAGGAAGAGCAGGCGAAGACAGAGGCGGAGCAGATCTATCTGACAGATACGGATGTCAGCGAAATTACTTCCTTTGGTTATTCTAACGGTGAGACAGAGTTAAGCTTTGTAAAAGAAGAAGATACCTGGTATTCTGAGACAGACAGAGAAGTAAATCTAAACCAGTCGTCAGTGGAAAATATGCTGAGCCAAATTGCCTATATATCCGCAGACAGGAAGCTGGAAGATCCGGACGGCCTTGCTGACTATGGTCTGGAAGATCCGGTCTACACCCTGTGGTATACTACGGAGAGCGGAGAGACGGTAACGGTTCTTGTAGGGAATGCGGCGGGAAGCAATTATTATGCCATGGAGCAGGATGGAAGCGAGGTATATACTGTCTCCGGAAGCTGTATCGAAAGTCTGTATTTTGACCTTGAAGATTTGAAAGAAGAGGAAGAAACGGAAGAGACGGACACGACCGAAGAGGCGGATGTGTCTGACGGGTCGGATATATCAACAGATACGCAGGAAAGCGAATAAAGGAGAAAAGAGTGAGCTGGTGCGGTGTGCTGAGACTCACTCTTTTTTGTATTGTTAATGCAGATAGATATTCATGGCCGTTTATGTTCTTACGTTATACATGATTTTAGGATATAATCCATGCCTTCATCCATTTGAAGAACTTCTGCATACTTAGATAGAATATTAATAATAATTTTCAGGTTATCTCTATCCTCAAAATCGCTATCATAAATAAATAATACTTTTTTTACTCCTGCTAACTCGCCCGCGGCAAAAGACCATTGTCTGGCATTACTTATAAGTCTTCTTAAATTCTTGCCTTTGAACGAAAAATGCTTAATACACAGGTTTTCCAGCTGATAATCAAATGGAATTTCGTCATTAAATTCACCGGAAATTCTACCATTTGAATATTCTAAATTATTAGTTTCAAGTACACGTTTGATTAGCTTCTTTTCTTCATTACTATTCAATCGTTGAGATTTTGCCAAATCATATTTTAAATAAACTTTCGTAAGGGCATCTACATAATCTTCGTTTTCATCAACATTTAATTTCTTAATTGTAGAAAATCTAAACTCATTAGCAAATACTTTAACATATGAGTGTAAGTCAAATGAATCCTTATAGTTTAAGATAGAAGTTTCAACATCCTCTTTAATCCCAACAAGGTATGCTCTTACAAAATTAATATCTGCTTCATCATCAAATGCTTGAAATCTTTTGAAATTGGAAATATATTTAAAATCACGTTGGCCTGTAGTAATATTGTGAAATAACACTCCAAGACATAAGCATTCATCTGATACAGGTGAATGATAGTAATTCAAAGCTGAATATTCAATATGACTCATAATATACCTCCTTTTCTACTTTATGTAATTTAGAATCGTAGATATAATAACATCGAAGTGGTTTATCCTATACATTAAATATTCAACCAATGCATTTTCGCTTTCTTGCGTTGGTCTCCAATCTTGTGGACATTCTTCGATAAATTCCTTTATTACATTACAATTAATTTTACTTTTAAATTCTATACTTGCTTGTTCCAGGGTTTCTTTTGTAATAGAAATATTTCTATAAAACATACTATATAACCGTTCGTTATATTTAAGAACTTCTGTACTAAGTAAATCATTCTCTTTCATTGCCCTTTTTAAACAAACCGAATCCCAGATTGCACCATTAATAAACACATGAGTATGATCAATCACCTTCAATGATATGTCATTTTTATAAAATCGAACCAATAAATTTCCTTCATTCCTGTCTTTATTAAATATAATATGATCAAATAAAAGAACTTTGATGAAAACTTCCTTGTTCTTCATCAAATTAATAATAGATGATAATAGCTTGGTGGTTTTCGGCATAAAAGTTGAGTAAAACGCATATCCATAATTATTGTTCGAAGCAATATTAGAATCAAATACTTCTGTGTTCTCATCCATTACACATATTCCACAATACGGCATCGGGATATCGATAAGTATTGCCAATCTATAACACACATACTCATTAAAGAGCACTAAATTTCCTTCTGGACCATGAGACAATTTTACCACGACTTGGGAACCATCATCCAAAATTGCATATTTGGGCTCTGTAATACCAATATTCATATTATAATGAATTTGAGCAATATGCTTTTTCTTGATAATATCACCCCCACGCTCTCTTGAGTTTGTATTTTACAATAAGCAAAAAAGCGATAGTAATCTACACGATTAAAGCCAAAATGCCGTCACGCCTTTATTATAGCAAATCTTCGCAGGTTGACAACCTGTTTTTGAAAGGTTGTGCAATAAATCCTTCTGCTGACTTATAGACATAATAACACACTTTCTGAATTATGTAAATAATTTATGGATGATTGACAGTACCTGATTGAAAGTGATAAGCTAATAAAAAGTATTTTTATAACGATGCGTGTTGGACTGACGGGGGATTTCTTTAGGAGGAAGGCTATGAGGAAAATATCAATGCTATATCTGCTGCTGGCGGGTATCTTTCTGCTTGCCGGGTGTTCGGATGAGACGGCTTCTATACAGAAAGAAGAAGAGACAGACTATGCCCGTGTGACCTTATTTTCGGACGTGGAATTCTGGCATCCTCCTGCGTGGGATGTGTCAGAGGGAACTATTACCGGGGAGATATCCCGCAAAACGAAGGCAGTGGTAGATGTGAAAAATATCATTGGCGATCCAGATAAGCAGCTGAGCCTGATGATTGTGAATAATGAATTGCCGGATATTATATCGGTGACGAACAGTACGGTCATTAATCAATTAGTTACGTCAGGTAAAGTGTGGAAAATCGATGAATTTCTGGAAGAATATAAGCCGGATTCTCATTTGCTTGATAACATGCCGGAGGACATCAGGCAGGAACTGGTTCAGAGAGACGGAGCCTGGTATGTGCTTCCTTCCCATGTGAATTCACCGGATGCCAGGAGCTTGTGGAAGGCAAGCGACAAAAGATATGACGAATTGGCGCAATATGGGGATAATCTGGCGATTATCTGGAACAAGGAACTGTTGGAAAAGTTGGGGCTTGCTGTTGAAAATCTGCAGACGGAGGAGCAGGTGCTGGCGGCATTCGAGAGAGCCGGGCAGCAACCGGATGTGATTCCGTTACTCGTTGATGGGGATTCCTGGCAGGAGTCAACGCTGGCTTTCCTGGCAAATACATTTGGTGTGGAAGTGGTGGATGAAGAAGGGAATTACATAGATCCGGCGCTTCAGGCAGAGATGAAGGATGCGCTGTATTTTTTTCATACTGTGATGCAGAGAAGTTATGCGGATATCAACCAGATGTCCATGTCCAACGATGAAGTGAAAGGTGTAATCGCGGGCGGAAATGTGTTGTGTTTTATCGGAAATGTGGCGAATACGGCAATTGATGAAAGAGAATGGGTATCATCCGGCGCCATACGGCCTGCCACAGGTAAGACTTCGGTTGCGGGAAGGAGCGATCATGCAACCACTGGGTGGATTAATACCTTTATAGCAAAGGATTGTAAGAACCCGGAGCAGATTGCGGATTTTATTGATTATATGACCAGTGAAGACGGATTGCTGCTGTGGTGTTATGGTGAAGAGGGAAAGCATTATCACTGCGATGAGGATGGTCTGCTCGAACTGACGGAAGAAGGGCTGAATGCAAGAGTCAATTATACACAGAGTGGCGTGTTTGCCTGGTGGATGTTCGCGAATACAGCATGGGAGCGGAGCGTATTGGCTCCCTTTGAAGAGGGCAGTGTAGATGAAGCTTCATATGAAATCACTACGGCGTATGCCCTGGATGAAGATACGCATATTTATGACAGCGCTCTCGTCAGCGACCTTTCAGAGACACTGCTTCCGGGCAGTATTTATGAAAAGATGGAAGAAAATGTGGAAGAATGGAAGCGGACGCAGTTTCCCCGGGTTATTCTGGCGGAAAATGACAGGCTGTTTGAGCAGGAATATCAGAATCTGTTAAGTGGACTTGCGGAACGCCAGATTTACGAGCTGGACAGTAAAAAGAATGACAGCTATCAGAAAAACTGTAGTGAGTATGGGAAGAAAATTGAAAAGATGAATTAGACGAGAGAGGAACAATATGAGAAAGATAAAGCACGGCCTGTTCTCTCAGTTATTATTGATAAGCAGTATTATCTTGCTGGTCCTTGCGGCAACGTATGGAGTGACGAGGCAGTATGTCAGAAGAACAAGCCGAAGCAGTGTACTGGAATTGAATGAAAAAGCACTGACGCAGATTCAGAAGAGTGCACAAGATTTTTACGATTCTATGAATCATGTGGCGACAACACTGGTGTATTCGCCTACTGTTTACCGGTATTTTACGATGGATTCGGCGGGTAGAGTGACGTCGGAAGAAGATCTTTCGACGGTCTATTTGAATACGATGCTTTTGGATGAAAATATAGCAGGAATCTATCTTTATGACAGAACCATGGAAAAAATATCCAGTACGGGAGAAGAACTGGAAGAGACAGATAGTATGGAATTCATCCATGAGAGAAAGACACAGATGGAATTTGGCAGTACTTTTTTGCTGGAACAGTCGGAAATAGCAAGCTATGTCATATATTTCCCGGTATTTGACCTGGAGAATGTCAAGTACGGCAAACAGATTGGCATGTGCTCGCTGATTATGCGCGCCGGGAATTTTGATGAAATGTTGGAAGGTTCTCAGGCAACGGAGCATACGCAGGTATATCTGCTGGATGGGGAAGGGCAAATTGTCGCATCCAGGGGAAGCTCCGTTTCCGGGAAGCTTGGACAGGATATGAAGAAGAATACAGAGGAATATGACGTCCAGTTCAGGAGTCTTGCGATGGACGGGTGGAAGATTGTCAGCCGGATTCCGGTAAATGAGATGGAGGGCGGAACCGGCTGGATGCAGAACTTTATGATGGTGGCTTATATGATAGCAGGTGTGGCGGTGCTGATCCTGATATTTTTCTGCTACAAGCGTTTTATAAAACCGATTCATCAGATAAATGAATTTATCCGCAGTATCGTAGCTATGCCGCAACAGCGGATAGAAGTGGCGCGGGAAGATGAAATCGGGCTGGTGATGGAGAGCCTGAACCAGATGCTGGACGAGAAGGACCAGATGGATCGGGAGATGGACATTTCAAGGAAGAAGATGTACGAAGTCCAGCTTGCCAAAAAGCAGCTTCAGGTACTGGCTTACCGCAATCAGATTAATCCGCATTTCTTATATAATACCTTTGACTGTATCCGGGCAATGTCATTGTATTATGATGCGGAAGAGATTGCGGAGATTACCATGGCGCTGTCCCGTCTCTTCCGGTACGCAGTCAAAGAAGAGAACATTGTGCAGGTGGAAGAGGAATTGGAATATATTAAGGAATATGCCAAGATTATCGAGTTCCGCTTTATGGATAAGATTGATGTGGAAATTACAGCGGACGATGCGGCTTTGGAGAAGCCGATTGTAAAACTGATCCTGCAGCCCCTGGTTGAAAATGCGGTTTTCCATGGCCTGGAACAGAAAATCGAGGGTGGGGAAGTGCAGGTAAAAGCGAAGATGTATGATGAACGGCATCTGATATTTACGGTAGAAGACAATGGATGCGGGATGAAAGCTGATAAACTGGAAGAAGTATTGGCAACCCTGGAATCCAGGGAAAGTACGAAAGGCGTCGGGATGGCTAACATTTACCAGCGACTCCGGCTATTCTATGGTGAAAAGATGGAATTTACAGTAGAAAGCACATGGGGAGAAGGAACAAAGGTTACCATCTTGGTTCCGGATGAAGTAGAGGATGGAGGCGTAAAAAGTGTATAAAATATTTCTTGCGGATGATGAAATATGGGTCATTATGGGACTTAAGAAGCTGATTGAAAAGGTTGGGGCACCCTTTCAGGTAGTAGGTGAGGCAAGCAACGGCGTGATGGCGTTGGAGGAAATTGAGAAAAAGAAACCGGATGTTCTGATTACGGATATCCGGATGCCGGGAATGGACGGGCTTGAGTTGATGAAGGAGATACGGAAGAAAAAGCTGGATACGAAAGTGGTGTTAGTCAGCGGGTATGCAGAGTTTGACTATGCACAGAAAGCCATCCGGATGGGAGCGGTAGATTATCTGCTGAAGCCTGTGGAGGCAGAGACATTTGCAAAAGTGCTGGAAAATCTGGAAAAGATGCTGGACGAGTGCGGCGGAAAGCAGGAAGAACAGCCGGAAGAGATTCTCAATCCGTCGGCGCTGGAGAATATTGTTGAAGAAATTCAGGCTCGCTATAATGAAAATATTACTCTGACTGGTTTTTCCGAAAAGCACAACATTAGCGTGGGGCATTTGAGCAATCTTCTGAAAGAGAGGCTTGGAATGTCTTTTTCTGAGTATATCACGGCGAAAAGAGTCCAGAAGGCGAAAGAACTTCTGGCAGATGAGAGACTTTCTGTGGAGAAGGTAGCAAACGAGGTGGGGTACAAGGATTACTTTTATTTTACAAAGGTTTTCAAAAAAGCTGTGGGAATTTCCCCAAGCAAATATCGTAAGAATTTATAGAAAAGGGCAAGGCGCGGCGATTGCGCCTTGGGCGCAATCGTTTTATCCGTTCAGGTTTCTGAGGTGCAGATATACGGTGTTCTTTGAGATGTTCAATGTATCTGCAATAAACTGGACAGAATCTTTGAAATTAAAAAGTCCCTTTTCGTACAAAATAGAAATAATCGCTTTGTTCTTGTTGGTTGAAATAATCGACGCATCATTCATTACTTTTTCTTTTGCATTATTGATAAGATGCAGCATAAGTTCATGAGAATCTTCAAAAAATTCCTCGTTCACAAGCTCTGTTCCGGAAGATTGTCTGGGCGGTGAAGTAAAGCCGTCTATAATTTTTGAAAAAGGAACATCGAGATAAAAGTTAATACACAGCAGACCGATAATTTTGTTTTCTTCTCCCCGGATAATAATAGTCGTGGACTTCATGGGCTTATTATTTTTGTTTGTTGTAAAATATGTAATATTATCACCGGAAGCATTCTCTTCAATGTTTTTCAGCATATTTAAAGCCATATCGGTAATGGGAGAACCTACTTTTCTCCCTGTATAGTGTCCGTTGGCGATTGCAATTACGGATTTATCGTAAGATTCCAGATTGTGAAGGATTAATTCGTAGCCGGGTCCCAGATAGTCGGCAAGTCCCTTGATCAGGTTTTTATAAGAATTCAGGATCAGTCTGTCAGTTTCAGTTAATATGCAATTTGTTTTCATTTGTATAATCTGCCTTTCGCTTACACCCCACTTTTTGAATATAACGTGGATATAATAAAAAATTATATCATAAAAACGAGAAAAAGTAAAGTGACGGATTGTTTTGACAAAATAAAACAAATGTATTGACAATTCGAATAAAACATATATAATAAAAATTAGTTCACTTAATAAATTATTTTTTATTCAAAGGAAGAAAGGAGAGAAGAGGATGGAGAGAATCAATACAGAAAAGGCCCCGGCGGCGATTGGCCCATACTCACAGGCGGTGGAGCATAACGGCATTATTTATGTGTCAGGACAGCTTCCGATTGTCCCGGAGACCGGTGGGTTTGCAGAGGGAGGAATCGGTGAATTAACCAGGCAGTCTATCAAAAACATTGCAGCTATTTTAGAAGAAGCCGGAAGTGATATTACACAAGTATTAAAGACGACCATTTATTTGCAGGATATGAAAGATTTTACAGAAGTAAATGAGGCATATGCGGAATTCTTTGGAGAGACGGCTCCGGCAAGAGCGTGCGTGCAGGCTGCGGCGCTTCCGAAGGGGGCGAGAATTGAAATCGAAGTGACAGCTTATAAAGAATGATGGCATTTAATTTAGAAGAAAGGGAGAGATTATCATTTCCGGCGAAATATCTATGAAAAGAAATATGAATGTGAGATTCTCTGATTTATCAGGCGGATTGTTTGCGGAAACCGGAAAGGCGGATGTTGGTGAAGGCGCGGACAAGTTTCAAAAAGCAGGCGGAGATAATATGGCATGGGCGGATATGTTCTATCCGGATCCCTGGCTTCCGGAATCAGTAAGGGATGCGTCCATTGCTGTTATTGAGGAAGGTATTTCTTCACACTATACGCTTCCGGTCGGCCTTCCCAGACTTCGGGAGGCGTTGGCAGAGCATATCCGGGAGAAGGATGGAATTGAGGTAGACGCGTCCAGAAATATTATTGTTACACCGGGGTCGGATTCCGGGCTGTTGTTTGCAATGATGCCGTTTCTGGAAAGCGGCGATCAGGTGTTAGTGCCGGATCCCGGATATCCCAATAATTACCTGAACTGTAAGCTTCTTGGAGCAGAGGCGGTCCATGTGCCGACCTATCCGGAAGACAATTACCAGATAAGAGTGGAGGAGCTTGAAAAACGAGTAAATAAGAAGACAAAAATGGTTGTGCTGACACATCCGAATAATCCGACGACGGTTGTTTACAGGAGAGAAAATTTTGAAAAACTGGCGGAATTTATGGTTGCCAATGATTTGATCCTGGTATGCGATCAGGCATTTGAGGATCATGTGTTTGACGGGATTGAATTTGTAAGTCCATGTACGCTTCCGGGCATGTGGGAACGCACGGTAACGGTCTGCTCGCTTTCCAAAGGATACGGGCTGAGCGGTTATCGGATCGGTTATCTGTATGCAGATGACAGGATTATGGATGTATACTATGGAAGCGCGGTCAATGTGGTTGGCGCCCCCTGCACTATATCCACTTACGGGGCAATCGCTGCGTTAAAGGATAAGACGATATTACCGGCATATAAAGAAATATTGGACCGCAGGCGCTGCATCGCGCATGAAATTCTAAGCAGTGTGCCGGGCGTCCGTATGAACAGGAGTGAAAGCGGTATCCTGTCCTGGCTTGACGTCAGCAGGCTTGGAACAGCCCGGGAGGTTACAGATTACCTTGCGGAACATGCAAAGATTCTTGTGAATCAGGGGACGGCCTATGGTATGCAGGGAGAAGGGCATATCAGAATTGTGACAGCCTGTTTCAGAGAGGAAGAAGAAGCAGTGAAGCGCTACAAACGGATAGCAGATTCGTTGTGGCAGTTAGCAGAGAAAAAATCTATTATTACATGACGAGAGGAGGAACTATTATGACAACTTTGATTTCAGCAGATAACCATATTGCGTTATTTGCCTTGCTTTGTGCAATCTGTGCGATTGTTATTTACCTGGAGCAGAATTATAAATGGGCGGCGAAGATTACAGGGTGTATCATGGTTCTTTTGATTACCCTGGTGTTATCGAATCTGAGAGTAATTCCGGAAAGTGCGCCCGCCTATGATTTTGTCGGCAATTATCTTGTGCCGATGGCGCTGCCGTTATTACTTTTTAAAGCAGATATTAAATCCATTGTAAAGGACAGCGGGCGTTTAATTGTGTTGTTTTTCATCGGTGCAGTGGGAACCTGTGTGGGCTCTGCGGTGGCATTTCTGATTACTTCAGGGCATATCAACGAGGCACCGAAGTTTATTGCCATGATAACAGGTTCTTATATTGGCGGAGGCGTTAATTTCGTCGCTATGGCAGATAATTACGGAGCAAGCGGGACAACAGTCGCAACGGCAAATGTAGCGGATGCGCTTACGATGATGTTCTTCTTCTTTGCGCTGATGGTTATTCCTTCTATTAACTTTTTCAAAAAGCACTGGCTGCATCCCTATGAAGATAAAATAGCAAAGCAGACGGAAGCAGAAAATGGACAGGCGGCTACCAGTGCGGGAGCATATTGGGGAAAGAGAGAGATATCGCTGTTTGACCTGGCGCTCGAGATTGGGCTTTCGCTGGTAATTGTAGCAGTGTCGACGCCGATCTCTGAATTTTTCTCAACGGTGATTCCTACGAGTAATTTTGTGTTTAATTTCTTTAACGCACTGCTTGGAAGCAAATACTTGATTATCACAGTGATTTCCGTTATTATAGCAACCATTTTCAGCGACAAGCTTGCGAAAGTCGGAGGAGCGCAGGAGCTTGGTACATACTTTATATATCTGTTTTTTGCGACGATGAGCGCACCGGTATCCATCAGGCTTTTAGTAGGAGACGCACCGTGGTTTTTCGTGGCATGTATGATTATTGTTGTGATTAATATTCTGTTCGTGCTGCTTGGGTCAAAATTGCTGCATTTTGGTATTGAAGAGGCGATGATTTGTTCGAATGCGAATATCGGCGGAGGTTCTACCGCAATGGCGCTGGCGATTGCGAAAAACTGGACGGAGCTTATTATTCCGGGACTTCTGGTAGGCACGCTGGGAAATGTAATCGGCAATTTCTTCGGGATTTTAATGGGAACATTGTTTGGAGCATAGGAGGTGGATTATGAGGATTGATAACAGGGATATTCCCAAAGGAAGTAAGGTAAAATGGAATTTTCTGGCTGCAGAAATGACAGTAAACAAAATCGAGATACCGGTGACTGTAATCAACGGAGTGAAGGATGGACCGACGGTCGTAATTACGGCAGGCGTACATCCGAATGAACTGATCGGGCAGGCGGCAACCGTACATCTGGCTAAAGAACTGGAGCCGGAGGATATTGCAGGAACTTTGATTTTTGTACATATTGAAAATCCCATGGGACTTCAGTTTAAATATGCAAACCGCTCGCCGCTTGATAATGTGAATATGAATTCTGTGTTCCCGACGGGAATGGAAAAGGGAGAAGATATGGGAAAGGACAGCCTTCATTTAGGAATCTCTCCGACCAAGCAGGCGGCAGAGAGGATCTTTCACACATTTATCAGCCTTGCGGACTGGCATGTAGATATGCACGGCGGGGAACTGTTCGAGGATCTGGATTTCAATATAGAAATTCTTCCGATTGGCACAGAGGTAGATGAAAAGACGCGGGCTTTGGCGAGGATGTTTAAGTCTGAAAAGATATGGGAGGTTCCACAGGGAACAATCCCGCAGATGCCCAATTATCCCGGCAGGGGATCGGCGGTAGCCGAGGCGAACCACAGAGGAATCCCATCGGTATTTTTCGAGATAGGCGGAGAAGGACGTCTGAATAAAGAGCTGGTGGAACAGGCATGTGATGCACTAAAGAATATGATGATGTGTGTCGGCATGTTGGAAGGAGAACCGGTATACGTGGAGCCGGTTGTATATTCTGGCGGAAATGTATTATTTGCACAAAAAGGAGGCCTTCACTACATTCATATTAAGAGCGGAGATCTTGTGTATAAGGGTCAGGAGCTTGGATATACCATGAATTGGGATGGAGAAATTATTTCCCGTGATATCTGTCCGTGTGATGGGCTGATGACAAATATGGTCGTACATGGCGGTGTAGAGCCGGGAGATATGTTGTACGTAATTGCTAATAAATAGAAGTTAATAAAAGAGGAATAAACCGGCGTGGCAGAAGTCGCGCCGGTTTTTCCTTTTCTGAGAAAATATTTTAAAAGCTCTTGTACAAGGTGTTTGGTAATGCTATAATAGTAAATAGTTACAAAAGAGTTGCTGTAAAGAGAAAAAATATGGCAAAAACAGCCAAAATATTTAAAGGAGGAAAAAGTATGAGGAAGAAAGCAGCACGAAGTTTTTTAAGTCTGATTCTTGCGGCAGCGATGGTCGTCATAGGACTGCCGTCAGCCGTATATGCAGCAGGGACATCTGCGAAAGAATCAGATGAGGTCATTGAGACTGCAGAAGGAGAGGATATCATTGATATTGCACCTTATGCAGCAGTTTCCACGGATTATGTATCCAGTTGGGAAAATTTGAATGGGATTAACAATGAGGCGTTTGAACCGGGAGCTTCTAATCAAGGCAATAATCAAGGATGGGGCAACTGGCCGCAGGATCCGGGAAGCTCGCATTACGTTCAGTATGACTGGACAACCCCTATTACCACGGATTCTTTTCAGGTATACTGGTATGATGACGGCGGCGGTACACGGGTTCCATCCGCAATTCAGTTCCAATATAAGGATGCAAGCGGTAATTGGCAGGATCTTGCGATGAAGTCCAATCTGGATGATGTGATTAAGACGGATCAGTATAATACGATTTCCGTGGACAGCGTGACGACGAAATCCATCCGCTTCAATGTGACGGTAAGAGATGATGCGGCGGCGAATGGCATATATCGCTGGAAGGTTCAGTTCGCATTGACAGATGAGACGGCGGATACTGTTCTGGAACTGGCGAAGGAACAGCTGGTTTTAAGTGACAGAATGGCGTCGGATACACTTCTGCCGGCACAATTGTCAAATGGCGTGACGGTGGCGTGGACGGAGAATCATGATGCGGTCAATATCGAGGGTGGAAAAGCAGTTGTAACCAGAGGTGATACAGATGTGACAGGAACTCTTCGGGCAGAGTTGTCTTTGAAGGGCAAGTCTGTCACGAAGGATTTTACAGTCACAGTTCCGCAGAAAACAGATGCCATTCCGGATATGCTTGCGAAGTATGATTTTTCGAATCTGTCAGGAACACTTGCGTCCGGCAGTACGATTGCCGATGTATCCGGCCACGATCATAATGCAGTTGTGCAGGGCAGCGGAGTTTCAGCGGCGGGCAATGTGCTGACGCTCTCCGGAGGAAACGGCTATGTGCAGCTTCCTACAGGGATGTTCGACAATCAGAACAACCTGACAATTTCCATGTGGATCCAGAATGATATAGGGCCGGCGTGGACGTCTGCGTTTTTCTTCGGTAAGAATACTACCAGCTATTTTATGATTAATCCGCAGAATCCTTCCACGAATGCGGCGAAGATGTGTATTACATGGGGCGGCTCCGGAAGTGAGATCGGGATTGCACCGGGGACAAATCTGAGTGACGGGCCATATACAGGAAGCGAATGGACGCATTATACGGCGGTTATTACGGAAAATAGCATTACAGGCTATATTAATGGGGAAAAATATAACAGCTATGCGCTTAACAGAAAGGTTTCCGATATGGGAACAGGACTTCTGTCCTACATCGGAAAATCTGAATATGCCGGAGATCCTATCTTCCGGGGTAAAATAAGAAATGTATCCATTTACAGCAAAGCAGTTTCTGATGCAGAGGCTGGGCAGCTTTATACGGAAGGGCTTACCGAGGAACAGATTCTTCAGAATGCGGCAGATGCATTGACGATTCCGGAGGTAAAAGACGACGCTCTTTCTACCGGAATCTATGATTCCGTGACGCTGCAGAAAGCGATGCTCAGCGGCTTGGTTACTATTTCATGGGAAAGCGGCAGTGAAGAGATTATTTCCACAGATGGTAAAGTAACCGCACCCAAGGAAAATACAAATGTGAAGCTTACGGCTGAGATAAAGGTCGGAGATAAGACGCAGGAGAAAGAATTCAATATCCTGGTTCTTTCCAAAGATTCCACTACTTACGCTATGACTCTTGATAAAGAGGATAAAGGTGTGGATATTAGCCAGGAGCTTTTCGGACTTTTCTATGAAGATATTAACAGCTCTGCGGACGGAGGACTGTCACCGGAACTGGTAAAGAATAATTCTTTCCAGAATTACGCGGACGGCTCAGCGCCAACGAGTCCGGCAACCCGCGGAGACCAGACTTCCTGGAAGAAATACTGGACGTCCAGCAATAGCTCAGGATTTACGGTGGAGCAGACGGGCGGACTGAATGAAAATAATACGAATTATGCGAAGCTTACCGGAAATCAGACCTTGAGCAACGTAGGCTTTACAAAGATGTGGGATAACACCACGCCGTCGATACCGGTAGAGCAGGGAATGAAGTATGACTTCTCCATGTGGATGAAGGCGGACGCTGCTTATGCAGGAACGGTTACCGTACAGGTGACAGACAGCGCGGGGCAGGCGCTTACGGACGTGCAGACGTTGGAGCTTAAGAAGGACGGCAAATGGAATAAGATCAGCGCAGCGCTTACGGGAAGCAAGACGCAGACAGGAAAACTGACACTTACTATTTCAGGAGCTGCAGCAGCGGATGTACTCTGTGTTGATATGGTGTCACTGGCATCTCAGGATACCTATGGCTATGGAAATAAGAATTATGTTTACGGCGCAGGCCTTAGAAAAGATCTGGTAGAGGCGCTTGCGGATCTGAAGCCAAGCTTCATCCGGTTCCCGGGCGGATGTGCCATTGAAGGCGACTATGGCGAGGACAGCTTCTACAACTGGGAGAATTCTATCGGGCCTCTTGAGGAAAGAAAAGCACAGGCAAGCTACTGGGGAGATTCTACGATTGGCAAGAACCCGGATCCGGAGTATGGATATATGATGTCCTTTGAACTGGGCTACCACGAAATTATGACGCTCTGTGAGGATCTGGGAGCAGAAGCTTTCCCGATTATGAGCGCAGGTATCTACTGCCAGTTTGCAGGAAATGCTCCGGCAGCGAAGTCAGGAGAAGAACTTGATCCTTATGCACAGTACGCTATTGATTTCTTAAATTACTGCTGGGGCGACCCGGACAGCAGCAATGCAGAAGAAGCAAAATGGGCGAAGAAGCGTGTGGAGAACGGGCACGCAGAACCATTTGAACTTCACTATATCGGTATTGGTAATGAAAACTGGAATACCAATACGGTAAATTATTATGAGAACTTTACTTATATTAAGAATAAGATTGAAGCTTACAAAGAAGCGCATTATCCGGATCATCAGTTACAGCTTATCTTTGCCTATGGTCCGTATTACTGGAATGCAAGCAATGGTGAGGATGCCTATTCTTATGTAAAGAGAACCATGACAGGTGAGGTTCTGGTAGACGAGCACTATTATGCGGGAGCAGGCTGGATGCTTGAGAATACCCACCGTTATGATAGTTATGACCGTCTGGATGAGGATGGAACGAATGTATTTGTAGGCGAGTATGCAGTTAATGATAAAGGCAATACACTGGAAGGAGCAATTGCAGAGGCCGCTTATATGACCGGCTTCGAGCGCAACGGAGACATTGTGCGCCATGCGTCCTATGCTCCGCTTCTGGCGAAAATTGGGGCAACCAACTGGTCGCCGAATATGATTTACTTCGATGAATATGATGTAATGAAGACACCGAACTACTATGTACAGTGGATGTATGCGAATAATTATGGAAAAACGATTGTCAATACAGCTCTTAGCAGGATTAACGGCAGCGGTTCCTATCAGGCACTGAATGGCGGACAGACTGACATTTACCAGGTATCTTCTGTAGATGAAAATTATATTTATCTGAAACTGATTAACAGCGCGGACTATCCGAAGGACATTACCCTTACTTATCCGGGCGTTGAAGCTGGCGAAGCAGAGATTATCTGCCTGACCGGAGATGCAAAAGCGGAAAATGTGATTGGTAATGAGACGGTTGTTCCGGTGACAACTAAGGAGAAACTGACAGATGGAAAGCTGCAGTATCTGGTTCCGGCGACGTCATTCAGCGTAATCAAAGTAGCGTATAATGGTAGTGTGACGCCGGAAGTAAAACTGGAATCCATTACGGTAAAAGCTCCGACAAAGACCGAGTATACAGCCGGAGAAGAGCTTGACCTTGCAGGAATGAAGGTAGTTGCGAAGTATTCTGATGATACAGAAAAAGAAATCACAGAAGGCTACGAAGTAAGCGGCTATGATAAGGCTAAGACCGGAGAGCAGACAGTAACGGTGACGTATGAAGGAAAGACAGCGACTTTCAAGGTAACTGTGAAGGAAGCAGCGAAACCGGATGATACTGACAAGAAGGAGCTTGAGAAGGCAATCGAAAATGCAGTTCCGGACACTAAGAAGGAACAGTATTCAGAAGCGAGCTGGGCAGATTATGAAGAGGCTTTGAAGAAGGCA